>NZ_JBFUMO010000093.1:0-14848 GCF_054049355.1 Roseateles sp. P5_E11
GCGTCGCCTCACGCAAAGCGGCGCCATCGACACCGAGGCCTGCTACTCGCCCGATGGCAGCAAGATCTTTTTCGTTAGCGACCGTGGCGGCGGCCCGCAGATCTACCGCATGCCGGCCAGTGGCGGCGCGGCCGAGCGTGTGACCTTCAACGGCAACTACAACATCAGCCCGGCGGTCAGCCCTGACGGCCGCACGCTGGCCTACATCACCCGCATCAGTGGTGCCTTCCGCCTGTCGGTGATGGATCTCGGCACCGGCCAGTCACAGCAGATCAGCGAAGCCAACGACGACGAAAGCCCGGCGTTCGCGCCCAATGGCAAGCTCATCGTGTACGCGAGCCGTGCCGGCGGCAAGGAAGTGCTGATGACGACGACGCTGGACGGCAAGATGAAGACGCCGCTGCTCGTCACTTTGGTAGAGGTTCGTGAACCCACGTGGGGTCCTTTTACACGCCAGTAACTTGACAGTTCGCACCGTGTTGGACAATGGCGCGCCCGCGCCGCCGATGGCGCTGCGCCCCCCCATCCCCCGCCCCCTGTCTGTTGTGGAGACTATTCGAATGAAACTGACCCGCTATGCGCTCACTTTGATTGCCGCCGCCGCCTTGGCCGGCTGCAGCTCCGCCGTCAAGTTGGACGAGCCCGCGCCGGTCGAGACGCGCCAGCCCACACCGCCCCCGGCGACCCCTGAGCAGCAGCCGACAACCGCGCAGACCGCTGTCCCGACGGTTGACCTGTTCAGCCAGTACACCCAGGAAGTCAACAAGGGCGCCAATCGCGTCGTCTACTTCGACTACGACAGCGACGTCGTCAAGGAAGAGTACCGCCCGCTGGTCGACCTGCACGCCAAGCGCCTGAACGCCAACAAGCGCGCCGCGTTGAACCTCGAAGGCCACACCGACGAGCGCGGCGGCCGCGAGTACAACCTGGCCCTCGGCCAGCGCCGTGCCGAAGCCGTTGCCAAGTCGCTGACGCTGCTGGGCGTCGGTGCGGCCCAGGTCGAAGCTGTCAGCTACGGCAAGGAGCGCCCTGCCGCTCAAGGCAGCGGCGAAGAAGTCTGGGCCAAGAATCGTCGCGTCGAGCTCAAGGACAAGTGAAAGTGATGCGCGCTCTGCGACTGTCGCTGATGACGCTGGCCGCGAGCGCGGCTTTCATGCAGCCCGCAAAGGCGGGCCTGTTCGAGGATGATGAAGCCCGCAAGGCCATCCTCGAGCTGCGTGGCACGGTGAAGGCCAACGAGGACGCTGCCAAGCAGCGTGCCGAACAGCTCAACACGCTGGTTCAGGACCAGCTGCAGCCGCTGCGCCGCAGCATGCTGGACCTGAATGGCCAGATCGATGCGCTGCGCAGCGAGATCGCCAAGCTGCGCGGCGCCAACGAGCAGCTCGCCCGCGACCTGGCCGACACGCAGCGCAAGCTGACCGACCAGTCGCAGTCCGTCGAAGCGCGCTTCAAGCCGCTGGAGCCGCAGAAGGTCAGCCTCGATGGCCGCGAATTCCAGGTCAACCCCGACGAGCGCAACCAGTACGAAGCCGCCATCGGCCTCGTGCGCCGTGGCGACTTCGCCGAGGCCGTCGCCGCGCTCAATGCCTTCCTGAAGCGCTACCCCGCCAGCGGCTATACCGACTCGGTGCGCTTCTGGCTCGGCAATGCCCAGTACGGCAAGCGCGACTACAAGGACGCCGTTGCGACCTTCAAAGCTTTCATCGCCGGCAATCCTGACCATTCGCGCGCGGCCGAAGCCCTGCTCGCGCTGGCCAATTGCCAGATCGAGCTGAAGGACAACAAGTCCGCCCGGCGCAGCCTCGACGACCTCATCAAGGCCTATCCCGGCACCGAGGCCGCCCAGGCCGCCAAGGAACGGTTGGCGGCACTGCGTTGATGTCCGCTGATCAGCTGGACGCTGATCTGGAGCGCCGCTTCGGCGGCCTGCGCCGTCTGCACGGCGACGTCGCCTACCAGCGCCTGCGCGCCGCGCGCTTCGCGGTCGTCGGCCTGGGCGGCGTCGGTTCCTGGGCCGTCGAGGCCCTGGCGCGCAGTGGCGCGGCGGAGCTGACGCTGATCGACCTGGACCAGGTTTCCGAATCCAACATCAACCGCCAGATCCAGGCTCTCGGGTCGACCGTCGGTATGGCCAAGGCTGAGGCGCTGAGGCAGCGTATTGCCGACATCCACCCCGGCTGCGCGGTGCACGTCGTCGAGGAATTTGTCGAACCCGAGAATTGGCCCGCGCTGATCGGCGATGCGGAGTTCGACGGGCTCATCGACTGTTGCGACCAGGTCCGCGCCAAGGCCGTGCTGGCTGCCTGGGCGCGTGAGCTTGAGCTGCCCTTCGTCACCGTCGGCGCCGCCGGTGGCAAGCGCGAGCCGCATCGCGTGGAGCTCGACGACCTCAGCGCCACGACTCACGATCCGCTGCTGGCGTCGCTGCGCCAGCGCCTGCGCAAGCACCACGGTGCGGCGCGTGCCGGGAAAATGGGTGTCGCCTGCGTGTACTCACGTGAGCCGGTGCATCTGCCGCAGCAAGGTGAGGGCGAAGCCTGTGATGTTGACGGCAGCCTGAACTGCCATGGTTACGGCTCCAGCGTCACCGTCACGGCGACCTTTGGCCTGTGCGCGGCAGCCGAGTTGCAGCGCCTGCATCTGAGTCGAAAACCGGGCTGACGGCAATTCAAGGATTTCTTGCGGAGCCTCTAAAAACCTGCCTATAATGGCGGGCTCTGCTTGACACGGGACGTTAGCTCAGTCGGTAGAGCAGCGGACTTTTAATCCGTTGGTCGCAGGTTCGAATCCTGCACGTCCCACCAGAATTTAGAGCAATGATTCGACGGAATCAACGCTACAATCTTTGGCTTAGCTTCGGCCCCCCGAAGTTGAATCAGGGCTCTTAGCTCAGTTGGTAGAGCAGCGGACTCTTAATCCGTAGGTCGAGTGTTCGAGTCACTCAGGGCCCACCAAAATTTAAGAAGCAAAAAGGCACTTGGCGAACCGCCAAGTGCCTTTTTTGCGTTTGGGCGTGGCGTCGGGAGACGTCGCAGCAGCGCGAGGTTCAGAGCCCCAGCAGGGCCTTGGCGCGCGCCAGATGCTCCAGGCGATCGTCCAGCCCGTTGTAGCCGCCATTGATCCGCTTGGTGACAGCCTTGGCGTCGTCGGCTTCGGCGAGCGGGCCGATGCCACGCGTCTTCCAGAACCAGCAGGCCACGTCGACGCAGGCGAACGGGTCCAGGGCCAGCTGCGTGGGGTCGCTGATGTAATCGGTGCCGGTGAACTTGCTGTAGTCCCGGTAGTTGTTGCGACCGGTGAGCTGGATCAGCCCGCGGCCCTTGAAGCGTGGGCCGTCGCCGGGCTCCGTGTTGCCGAGATCGGTGCGGCCGTCATAGGCGTTGCCGCTGGCCAGTTCCTCGGAATAGAGCAGCGAGCCGGACTCGTGTGCGAGCTGGGCGATGAAGTGAGCGATCTGCCGCGGCGTGTCGATGCCATAGCGTGTCATGCCCTTCACCAGCGGCTCGAAGTAGAGGTCGATGCGCTTTTGCATGGCCCGTGGCATCACGATGCCGAGCTTCTCCTTGGTCGCGCCGGGAGGCAGGCCCGCCAGCAACCGCGTCATCGTGGCGTCGCCCGGTGTCACCAGGCCATCCGACTCCGGCAGGCCCATGGCCTGGGTCTCGAAGGCACGGATCGCGTCGATGGTGTTGGGGCCGATCTGCCCGTCCACCCCCAACTGCTTGAGCGCTGCGCCGCTCCAGGCCTCGCTGTTCATGTTGAGCAGGACCTGGACGATGCGGACATCGGCGACATCGTTGCGGGCACCCAGCCCGACGCTCTTGGCAATGCACATGGCAACGGCTCCCATCAGGAAGAAGAGGTGTCGACCTTATGCGCCCGCCGCCGCCAGCGAATCCCCAATCAGGATGAGACAGCGATGGCCCGCACCTGCCGGTCCCACCAGGGCGTGTCGCCAATCTCCGCGCGCGGGTGGTCGATGAAGAGCCTGGTTTTGGTGGCGTGGCTGCGGCCGGGCAGGCGCACCGCGTGGATGCGCCAGGCGGGCAAGGGTTGGCAGTGGCTGCCGCTGGACTACAGCAGCCAGGTGCGCTGAATCAGGGCAAAGGCCGGATGCTGACGCCCAGGCTGCCGGCCGGGTGGGCCTCGTTGAAGAGCTGCCACACGCGCCYGTTGCGTGCCATCTGGCCAAAAGCCTGGCGCAGCAGGCGCCGGTCGGCTTCGACGAGGCCGCGGCGTGACAGATACAGGCCGCTGGCGTGCCAGCCCAGTTCCTCCAGCGGCTCGACACGCAGGCGCTTCAGCAACGGCGTCAGCTCGGGCTCATTGACCAGCGTGCCGACCAGGATGGACGCCGTCATGACGCTGGCCTGGGCCAGGCCCTGGCGCAGTGCGCGGGCGACGCCGGTGGGGTCGGCCTCCTCGACGAGGCGCTGGCGCTGGCGCAGCGTTGCGATGGCACCGTCATAGGCCGGACCGAAAGAGAAGCCGCGCACGACGACGAGCTTGTAGTCCGGCTGGGCCAGCAGCTCGGCCAGCGAGCGCGGTACGGGCGTGTCGGCGTCCAGGGTCAGCAGGCTGGCTCGCACCTGGATCAGTGGCACGAACTCGCCCACGGCATCACGTGCGGGATTTGATGAGGCCGGCATGAGGATGTCGGCCTGACCAGCGTCGAACATCGTTTGCAGCCGCGCCCGTGGCACCTTGTGGATATTGAACTGGCAGGGCGCGCTGGCCGCCACTTCGCGCAGCAGCGTCGGATAGATGCCCTGGGCGCGCCCGTCCTCGAAGTTGACGCTCAGGCCGATAGGGGCCATGGGTACGTTGAGGGGGCGCGAGCAGCCGGCCTCGGCGGTCATTGCCACCAGCCAGCCCAATAGCCACAAGCCCGATCGCACCCTTGCGTTCATGCCCCTCGATCCCGAGATTCTTGTGGCCCATTGTGCGCGACCCGGCGTTCCAGTGCATCAAACAGCAGTTGCACGATGACGGCCAGGGCTGCGGCGGGCAGGGCGCCGGCCAACATCAGCGTGCTGTCGTTGACGGCCAGGCCCGCGACGATGCGCTCGCCCAGGCCACCCGCGCCGACGAAGGCCGCGACGGTGGCCGTGCCGACGTTGGTGACCGCTGCCGTCTTCACCCCTGCCATCAGCGTCGGCAGGGCCAGTGGCAGCTCAATGGCGCGCAGCGTCTGGCCGCGGGTCAGGCCCAGCGCCAAGGCGGCATGGGTCAGCCCGCCAGACACGGCCTGAAGCCCCGCGTGGGTGTTGCGCACGATGGGCAGCAGCGCATAGACGAACAGCGCCAGCAGGGCCGGCACGAAGCCGATGCGGCCAACCAGGGCAATCAAGAAAGCCAGCAGGGCCAGCGAAGGCAGGGTCTGCAGCAGGCCCGTCACGGCCATGACGGGCGCCGCCAGCCGTGGCAGGCGATGTGCGGCGATGCCCAGCGGCACGGCGACGGCCACGGCCAGGGCAAGCGAGGCCAGCACCAGCGCCAGATGTTGGGCAAGCAGCTTGGGCAGGTCGGGAGCAAATAGTCGGTCCATCAAGCCCTGGTGCCCCGTGCCACCTGAGCCCGATTGCAGAAAGCCGCGCGCCACGTCGGCAAAGGGCCGGCCGTCCAGCTCGGCGGCGGCGTTCAGGCGGGTCATTTCGGCTTCGGGCAGGCGGCCGGCCAGGCCCTGCAACGGCTTGTCGTCGACCGCCGTCCGCATCAGCAGCACCGCGTCGTAGCGCGGGAAGAAGCCGCGGTCATCGCGCAGCACCCGCACGGGCTGGCGGGCGAGCTGGGCGTCGGTGGTGTAGACGTCGATGAGGTCGACCTGGCCATTGGCGAGGGCTTGATACGCCAGGCCGTGGTCCAGGCCGGCGCCGGGTTGCAGCTTCAGGCCGTAGGCGCGCTGCAACGCCGGCCAGCCGTCGGCGCGGGCCAGGAACTCGTGCGACAGGCCAGCCTTGAGTGCCGGCGGTGCCTTGGCGGCAAGCTCGGAGATCGTCGTGATGCCCRGCCGCGCCGCGTCGGCCTCGCGCAGGGCCAGGGCATAGCTGTTGTTGAAGCCCAGTGGCACGCYGGCCTTCAGGCCCAGCGGCTTCAGCCACGCGTTGATCTGCGCCAGCGGTGCCTGCGCATCCGCAGATGACTCGCGCTTGAGCAACTCGCGCACGATGGTACCGGTGTACTCCGGGTAGAGATCGATCTGGCCTTGCTGCAGGGCCGCGGCCAGGATGGCGGTATTGCCCAGGCCCTGGCGGTGTTCAGCGGCGACACCCTGACCGACCAAGGTCTGCGTGACGATCTCGCCCAGCAGATAACTCTCGGTGAAGCGCTTGGAGCCGACTTGCAGCGCCGCTGGCGCGGCCTGCGCCATGCCGGCAAACCACGCGGTTAGCAGGGTCAACAACCAAAGTGCTTGCCGGCTGGTGCTCATTGCCGCATGGTGCCTCATGGCATGCGTCGCAATGTCAGACAAGGCCTACACGCGGGCCCCTTCGTGTCCGAATGCAACGAAGCCAGGTTCTCTCTACAGTTGAAGGCATCGTTTTCAGAGGAGGTCATCCATGTCTCGCGCCACCGATCATCTGCTGCGTCAGCACCTGGACAGCCTGGGCGTTCACCTGCGCCAGTGCCGCACGCTGTCAGACCGCAAGCAGCGCATGCTGTGCTCGCTGGAATTCCTGGACAGCGCCATCGGCGACCGGCTGTTCACGACCGTCGTCCTGGGTAGCGTCCTCATGGCTGTGGTGTTGAGCTTGGTCGTCTGATCCTCCCCTGATTCGCTACGGCGGCCCCTTTCGGGGCCGCTTGCTTTTTGGGGCTTCAAAACGCTGCCGCCGGTTCCGGCCTGCGGGCCGGCAGGGCATCGGTGACTGGCACCCAAAGCTGCAGGTCGCCTTCGACCTCCCCGAGCGCCAGCGTCGATCCTGGCACCAGGGTGCGGTAGCCGGCGGGCGGCGCGGTGCCGGCGCCCGTCGGGGCACGCTGCAGCAGCAAGTCGATACGCCGACCCTGGTGCACCAGCCGCAGCCGCGCCTCGGGCCAGTGGGGCGGCAGGCAGGGCTGCACGCGCAGCAGGCCATCGGCCAGCTTGACGCCGCACAGCGACTCGACCGCCGCGCGCAGCAGCCAGCCGGCGGCGCCCGTGTACCAGCTCCAGCCACCGCGGCCGGCGTGCGGCGCGGCGGCTTCGATATCACCGGCCACGGCGAAGGGCTCCAGCCCATAGGCCGCGCCGTGTGCCCCGCGGTGGGCCGGGCTGATGGCCGTGAAGGCCGCCCAGGCGCGCTCGGCCTGACCGAGCTTGGCGCTGGCCATCAGGGCCCAGGTGGCGGCGTGGTTGTACTGGCCGCCGTTTTCGCGCACGCCGCCGGGGTAGGCCTGGATGTAGCCGGCTGGTGGCTGGTGGTCCTTCAGCGGCGGCCACAGCAGGCGCAACAAGTGGGCGTCGCGGTCATGCAGCTCGCGCCAGGCGCTGTCCAGGGCCAGGCGGGCGCGGTCGGCCTCGGTGGCGCCGGTCAGCACGGCCCAGGCCTGCACGATGAGGTCGATGCGGCATTCGCTGTCGTCATGGGTGCCGAGGACGCTGCCGTCATCGAACCAGCCGCGGCGGTACCAGCGGCCGTCCCAGGCCTCGGCGTCCAGGGCCTTGGCCAGCTTGTCGCGTGCCTGGCGCCAGCGCGCCGCGCGGGCCTGCTCGCCGCGGGCGATGGCCAGCGGGTGCAGGGCGTCGATGACGGCGCACAGGAAGAAGCCCATCCACACCGACTCGCCCTTGCCGTCGGCGCCGACGCGGTTCATGCCGTCGTTCCAGTCACCCGTGCCAAACAGCGGCAGGCCATGGACGCCGACGGGCAGGCTGACATCGATGGAGCGCGCGGCGTGCTCGTAGATGCTGGCCTGCTCGTCGCTGATGGCCGGCACCTCGTAGATGTCCTCGGCGCCCTCGGGCACGGGGCGGCCCTGCAGGAAGGGCAGCATCTCGTCGGCCAGCGACGTATCGGCGGTGCGCTCGACGTACAAGGCCAGCGCCAGCGCCAGCCACAGCCGGTCGTCCGCGAAATGCGTGCGCACGCCGGCACCGGCCGGCTCATGCCACCAGTGCTGCACGTCGCCGGGCGGGAACTGGTGGGCCGCGTGGCGGCGGATCTGCGCGGCCAGGCGCTCGGGTGCGTGCTGCACCAGGGACATGGCGTCCTGCAGCTGGTCGCGGAAGCCGAAGGCGCCGCCCGCCTGGTAGAAGCCGGCGCGCGCCCAGATGCGGCAGCCCAGCACTTGGGCCGGCAGCCAATGGTTCACCAGCGCGTCGAAGGCGGGGTCGGGCGTGGCCACCTGAACGGGCGCGCTCAAGGCCCGCCAGACCTCGCGCTGGGCGGCCAGCCGGCGCAGTGGGTCGGCCGCCCAGGCGTTGGCGGCCTGCTCGCGGGCCGCGGGCAGGCTCTGCGCATGGCCGAGCAGCACCGTGCCATGCCAGGCGTGGCCGGCTTCCAGTCGGATCGGCACCGCGAGCAGGGCAGCCGGGTCGGTGGCAGCACCGGCCTGGCCATCCAGCGCGTGCGGCATGACGAGGCGGCCTTCGTCGTCGAACAGCAGGCGGCGGTCGCCGCTGGCCTCAATGGCGGCCGTCCACGGGTGCGGCCGGTTCAGGTCGGGCGTGAAGCCGGCGTCCGCGGGCCAGGGCCACAGGGCCTGATCGCTGGCCAGGCTGTTGATCTGGTCGGCCGTCGCATCGCCCTCGCGGGTCGGGCGCAGTGCCATCCAGGCCGTGTGGCCGCCGAAGCCATTGAGCCCATCGGCCTGCGTGGCCAGGGCCAGCAGCGGACCATCACCCTGGGGCGGTTCCAGTCGCGTCACGACACTGCGGCGCGCACCACTGTCCATGCCCAGCTGCCACTGCGCGGCGGCCAGCAGCCGCAGCAGGCGTGGCGGGCGGCCGGGCGCCGCGTGCAACTCCACCTGGCATTGCTTGACGGCGGTTGTTGCGTCCACCGTCCAGCGCAGGCGCACCACCATGCCTGGCAGCTGGAAGGCCATGGCCGTAGCTCCCGGCAGGTGGGACACGCTCTGGTGCGGGCTGGCGCGGCCGAGCAGCCAGGCCTTGCCGCTGGACAGGCAGTGCAGGATCAGCCATTCGCCGGGCGAGTCCAGCAGCGCGTCGTTCGACCAGGGCGTGATCTGGTGCAGCCGGCTGTTGCCGGCCCAGGCCATGCCGGCACCGCGCTCGGACACCTGGCAGCCGAAGTTCTCGTTGGCGATGACGTTGATCCACGGCCGCGCCGRCTGGCTTTGCTCGGTCAGCTCGAAGCGGCAGGCACCGCTGTCGGCCTCGAAGTCGCTGTCTGGCGCCTCGGCGCCGGGCGGGGCGGCGAGGCTGGACACCAGCGTCGCGCCGGCGCCGCGCCGGGCCTTGGCGGCTTGCTCGTGGCTCTGGCCCAGGCGCTCGAGCTGCTGGGCCAGCGGCCGGCCATCGGCAAACCAGCGCACGCGCGCCAGCATGTTGAGGGCAAAGCGCGTGTCCGGCCCCACGGTCTCGTCCGACAGCACATGCACGCGGCAGCGCCCATGGGTCTGCTGCTCGGCCAGCGACCGCAACGCGCGCGACACCGGCGCCAGATAGGACGGCGGCTCGGCGTCCAACACGACGACGTCCACTGGCAGCGGGCTGCCCTGGGCCTGCAACAGCGCGCACAGCTCGCGCACCATGATGACGCCGGTGGGATCGGCCACGCGCATCAGGATGATGGGGTCGTCCCCCGAGATGCCATGGCGCCACAGCGCATCGCGCTCGTAGCCGGTCTCGGGCAGGGGCAGGTTCTCGCGTGCGGCCTGCGAGGTCAGCAGGGTCTGCAGCGTGAGGCCGGCCCGCCAGGCGCCCGGCGCGAGGCTGGCGCCTTGGGTGCGCACGCCGGCCATGGTGTGGGCCAGCGTCAGCGCACGCTCGACGAGGGCCGGCTGACGCAGCTTGTCCAGCAAGTGGCTGAGCGTCTGCGGCTCGCGAGCGGCGGCGGTGGCCAGCGTCAGCGTCACGCTGGCACCGGGCGGCAGCTGCAGCACCAGGTGCAGCAGCGAGATCGGGTCGTTGCCGGTGTCCAGCATGCCAGACGCGGTGTTGAGGCCGGCCACGTCGGTGCCCAGCAGCGCTTGCACGCCGGCATGCGCAATGACGCCGCCGGGCTGACCGGGCATGCCGCCGCGGGCCAGCCAATGGGCACGGTCGGCACCGGCGCGCACACGGTCCAGCCGCGCGCCGCCCTCGAGCTCCACGCCCACCAGCGCATGCACCGCGTGCAGGGGCGCCTCGTTGGGACTGCGCGGCAGGCGCTGCCAGTTCAGGGCCTGCTGGCCCGGTTCCCAACGTGCCTGCAGGAAGAGCTTGCCGAAAGCCGGGTGGGCCAGGTCGGCCTTGGCCGGCGCCAGCACGGGCTCGAAGCTGGATACCAGCGCCAGGCGGCGCGGCCGGTGGGCGAGGTTGCGCAGCGTGATGCGGCGCAGCTCGACGTCGTCCTCGACGGCCACCCAGGCCTCGGTGTGGGCGTGCAACTCCTCGCCCTCGGCCGTGAACTGCGCGCTGGCGGGGTGCAGGCGGCAGCCATAGCGCCACTGCGGGCCGGGCGTGGGCCGCAGCGTGAGCGATCGCCAGGGGCTGGACTCGGGCGCGCCGTTCCAGTGCAGGTCCAGGTCGCGCAGATGCAGGTGGTGGCCGAGCAGGTCCTGCGGCAGATCGTCGCGCCAGCGGCTCACCAACACCAGTGAACCCGGCTCGCCCCAGACCAGCGTGCCGCCGCCATGCTCGCGCACCATCGCGCTGAGGCGCCCATGGCCCAGCCAGGCGGTGGCGGGTAGGGCGCGGCCATGCAGCTCGGGCACGACCAGCGAGATGCGGGCGCGGCGCGGTGCGCTTCGAGTGGGCTGCGGCGGCGGTTCGCGCAGTGGCGCCACCTTGTGCGGCGCGCGCTCGTGCAGCAGCCAGCGCACGGCGCACAAGCGCGGCTCGGCGTCAGCCCAGCGCTGCGGCGCGCCGCCGCACAGCACCTCGGTCAGCGCGACGAGTGACATGCCGTGGTGGTGGGCCATCGTCGTGCCGATGCGCTGGAAGCGACGCCCCGTCTGCGTTGCGTCGCTGGTGGCTTCAGGCTGGCGGCCGACTGTGTAGTCCAGCGCTTCCATGAAGCCGCCCTCATGGCGAGCCCCCAGGGCCTGCAGCGCGCGCAGATTGGCGACGGCCGCGCGCGGCATCACCATGGTCGCCATCAGGCTGGCATACGGTGCAATGACGATCTCTTCCACCGGCGTGTCGCGCAGTGCCAGGCTGGCCACGCCCTGCGGGCCGTACTGGTAGGCCAGGCTCCGGTCGCGCTTGGCATAGGCGCTCTCGGACACGCCCCAGGGCAGGCCGGCCGCACGCCCGGCGCGGATCTGCTCCATGACGGCCGCGCGAGCGGCTTCCGCCAGCGCGCTGCCGGTGGGCTCGTCCAGCACCAGCGAGGGCATCAACATCTCGAACATCGAGCCCGACCAGCTCTTCAATCCGGTGACGCGGCCGCGCGAGAAGAAGGGTCGGCCGAGCGCGCCCCAGTGCGCCGGCGGGATGTCGCCCTTGGCGATGGCCACCAGGCTGGCCAGCCGAGCTTCAGAGGCGAGCAGGTCGTAGTGGTTCTGGTCCAGCCGCTCGGTACCGGGTTCGGAGCCTTGCGCCGCGACGGCGCCGATGTGCAGCAGGTGGCGCTGCGGGTCGTAGAGCCAGCTGAAGTCGTGGGCCAGCGCAAGGGCGCGCGCCCGCATGGCGACGGCGTTCAGCGCCTCGGCCACGGCCGGCGGCGGCGGCATGCCCTCGCCCCCGCGCGCAAAGCCCTCGCAGGCCGCCGCGACCACCAGCAGATGGGCGCAGAGGTTGCCGCTGTCCACGCTGGAGATGTAGGGTGGCTCCAGCACGCCCAGGCGCTGGGTGTCGATCCAGTTGTAGAAGTGGCCGCGGTGGCGGGGCAGCTTGTCCAGCGTGTCCAGCGTGCGGCCGATGCGCTCGGCCAGGCCGACGTCATGCAGCCAGCCGAACTCGCGCGCGCAGCAGGCCGACAGCAGGTACAGGCCGATATTGGTGGGCGACGTGCGGTGGGCGACGGCGATGTCGGGGTCGAACTGCACGTTGTCGGGCGGCAGATCGTTGTCGTCCTTGGTGACCCAGCGTTCGAACCAGCGCCAGGTGTCGCGGGCGACGCTGAGCAGGTACTGGCGTTCGTCGTCGGTGATGGCCTCGCGGCGCGGCCGGGCGCGTGGCCGGCTGGCCAGGCCTATCCACAGCGGCGTCAGTGCCCAGGCCAGCAGCAGCGGCAGGGCCTGGTCCCAGTCGACGGGGCGGCCGATCAGGGCCGGCGTCATCAGCAGCAGGGCCAGCGCGCCGGTGGCAAAGGTCACATGCTTGTGCTGGCGCCACAGCGAGCGCCAGTCGGTGCGCGCCGCGGCTTCCGCCGCGTCTGCGGTGGTCCATTCCAGCAGATGCTGATGGCTGACACGCTGGCGCCACAGCGCGCGCACGATGGCGTCGATGCTGAGCCAGCTTGCCGCGGGAAGCAGTGCGATGTGCCAGACGACGCCGCCGATGGCACGCCCGAGTTCAATGGCCGCCTGCCGGTAAAAGCGCGGCAGGGAGATGCGGTCGCCCGACGGCGCGCAGGCCGCCAGAGCGCCCATCAACGGCCCGGCGCCGAAGGTGGCGGCCACCAGCCCCAGCGCCCACGCCGGCGCCAGGCCCAGGCCCATCCACGACGCGACCAGCAGCAGCAAGGCGGCCGGGGCGACGAGGGAGCGGCGCAGGTTGTCCAGCATCTTCCAGATGTGGATGCCGTGCAGGCCCCAGCGGCGCGGGTGGCCGAGGAAGGGCAGCAGCTGCCAGTCACCGCGCGTCCAGCGGTGGATGCGCGAGGCCGCCACGTCGGCATGCATGGGGGCGGGCTCCACCAGCACCACGTCGCTGACGCCGGCGCAGCGCATCAGCGAGCCTTCCAGCAGGTCGTGGCTGAGCACCTGGCCCTCGGGCATGCGGTGGGCCAGCACCTGCGCTGCGGCCTGCACGTCGATCAGTCCCTTGCCGGCGGCGCTGCCTTCGTCGAACAGGTCCTGGTAGACCTCGGAGCTGGCGGCGCTGTAGGGGTCCAGCCCCGGCTGGCCGGCGAACAGGCTGTGGAACCAGGTGCCATGCACCGTGGAGCTGCCGGCGGCTGTGGCCAGCGGCGTGGCGACGCGCGGCTGCAGCATGCCGTGGCCGCGCACGACGGTGACGGCGCCGCTGGATGTGCGGCTCAACCGTGGGCGGTTCAGCGGGTGGGCGGCGATGGCGACCAGCTCGCGCAGCGCGCCGGGGGGCAGGGCGTTGTCGGCATCCAGCGTGATGATGTGGCGGATGTCCGGTGCGGGCGTGGACAGCTCGCCCAGGTCGACGAAGCGGTCAGGCAGCAGCTCGGGCGGCTGACCGGCCAGCAGGGCGGCCAATGCCTCGGTCTTGCCGCGCTTGCGCTCCCAGCCGATCCAGCGCTGCTCGGTCTCGCTCCAGCGCCGCTCGCGGTGCAGCAGCAGGAAACGCGGCCGGCCCTCGCAGGCCGTGCCGTGGCGCTGGTTCAACGCCTCGATGCCGGCGCGCGCCTGGGCGAGCAGGCCCGCGTCCTGGGGCTGGTGCTCGGCCTTGGCATCGGTCCAGTCGCTGAGCAGCGCGAACTGCGCCTCGTCTTCCAGGTTGGCCAGGTGGTGGCGCTCCAGCTGGGCGAGCAGGGTCGCGATGCCCTTGGACCGCGTCAGCATGCAGGGAATGACAACCAGGCTGCGCGCCCCGGCCGGAATGCCGTGATGCCAGGTCAGGCGCGGCAGCTGCGCCGGCGCTGCGGACTCGCTGATGAGGCGGTTGGCCAGCGCGACCACGGCCTCGCTGGCCGGCAGCAGCGACAGCAGCACGGCCGCCACCACCATGGGCCAGCCGGCGCCCGGGGGCAGGCCCAGCAGCAGCAACGTCAGCTCGGCCAGGATCAGCAACCCTGCCAGGCTGGTCAGATAGAGGGCGACACTGTGGCGGCGCAGCCCGGCGGCAAAGCGCTCGCCGGCGGTAGGCTTGAGGCGAAGTTCGCTCAGCAGGCGTTCGCGGCCAGGGCCGGACAGCCAGTACAGCGGGGCGCGCTCTTCTGCGTCCTCGGCCCAGGCGGGGTCGTTGCAAAGCAGGCGCAGCACCTGGGCCACGTCGGCCTCGGGTACGTTGTGGCGCTCGGTCAGGGCCTCGATGGCGTGCATGGCCATGTCGCGCGTGGCCTCGTGCTCCTGGCGGTAGACGGCAATGTGGCCCAGGGCGCGCAGCGTCGGGTGCACAGCTTCGAACAGTCCGGCCCAGTTGGCCGCGCCGAGGTTGCGCAGGCTGCTGATGGCGTTGCGGATGCTCTGGTGGTCGGCCGCGCTCTCGGCCTGCTCGCTGGCCTGCGCAGCGGCTGCGTCGGGCAGCGCCTCGGCCRGCCAGGCGTGCACGGCCGCCCAGGACGAGTCATCGGAGTCACGCTGCTCGGCTTGGCCCAGGGCGCGGTCGGTCAGCCGCTCGTGCAGGCGCAGGGCCAGGGCCGTGATGGCAGGGTCGCGCGGCCAGGCCGATTGCCATTGCTGCAGCTGGTTGCGCACCGCTGCCGCGTCCAGCTGAGGCAGCGCCTCGAACAGGTGCTGGGCGGCGCGGCGCGCCAGATGACGCCAGGCGGCGCGCTCGGCCAGGCGGCGCAGGTTCTCCACCAGCACGACGCGCAGCGTGGACGGCAGGGCCCACAGCTCGCGCAATGTCAGCGCCTCGGCCTCGTGGTGGCCGGCCAGGAAGTGGTGCAGCAGGGCC
>NZ_JBFUMO010000094.1:0-14727 GCF_054049355.1 Roseateles sp. P5_E11
TTCTAAACCGCCGAGAAGCGCAGAAGCCCGGGGCGCGAGCGCAGCGAGCCTCAAGCTCTGACTTCGCGCCCCTTTGTTTGAACGGAGCGTAGCGAAGTGAGTTGGGCGCGGCCCCGGGCTTCGAGCATCGCAGGAGACCCGGCTCCGCCGGGCGGTTTTGCAGGGGAGAGCTTTTTGCCTACTTTTTGGCGGCGCAAAAAGTAGGTCGGCCGCCGGGACGAAATCCCGGCTGGGCCTGTACGTCAACCCATGCTGCGACAAAACAGCCCTCAGCTCATCTTGCAAGAGGCCGCATACGCATCCTCATGCTGCGTGAAGATCTTCCCCAACGTCCGGTTCGTCACCCTTCCCTGCCCATCCTTCGTGATCACCCGCAAGTAGTAATCCTGAATCGGGTACTGATTCCGATTGAACTTGAACGCCCCACGCACCGACTCGAACTTCGCCACCTTGATCGCCTTCAATAGCGCCGGCTTGTCCTCGACCTTCCCCTTCACATCCCTCACCGCTGCATTCATCAACAACGCCGCGTCATACCCCTGGCTCGCATACAGCGACGGCAACCTTCCGTAGTCCTTCAAAAAATCAGCCACGAACTTCTTGTTCGCCGCGTTGTCCATGTCATGCGCCCAATGCGAGCTGTTGAACATGCCCAGCATCGGCTCGCCCACCGCCTTGATGACATCCTCATCCGCAGAGAACCCAGGCCCGAACAGCGTCACATCCTTGGACAGCCCCGCGCCGACGAACTGCTTGATGAAGTTGATGCCCATGCCGCCGGGCAGAAAGATGTACATCGCATCCGGCTTGGCCGCGCGAGCCTGCGCAAGCTCCGCGGCGTAGTCGAGCTGCCCGAGCTTGGTGTAGATCTCCTCGACGACGGCGCCCTTGTAGTAGCGCTTGAAGCCCGTCATCGCGTCCTTGCCCGCCGGGTAGTTGGGCGCCAACAGCACGAGCTTCTTGAAGCCCTTCTCCGTCACAGTCTTGCCCACGGCCTCGTGCAGGTTGTCGTTCTGCCAGGCAACGTTGAAGAAATACGGGTTGCATTGCTCGCCGGCGTACTGCGACGGACCGGCGTTGGCGCTGATGTAGGGGATCTTCGCGTCGAACACCGACGGCCCGACGGCCAGCATCACGTTGGAGAAGACGATGCCGGTCATGAAGTCGACCTTGTCGCGCTTGATGAGGCGCTCGGCGCTCTGCTTGGCGACCTCGGGGTTCTGCTGGTCGTCGGCCGTGACCATCTCGACAGGCAGGCCGCCGAACTTGCCGCCGCTGTGCTTGAGGCCGAGCGCGAAGCCATCGCGGATGTCTACGCCCAGGCCGGCGCCGGGGCCGGACAATGTGCTCAGGAAGCCGACCTTGAGCTTGTCGGCGGCCTGGGCCGCGGGGAGCAAGGCAAGGCCGAGGGTGATGGCGGCAAAAGTCTTCTTCATGCGCAGGGTCTCCATGAGAAAAAGGGGCGGTCAGGCTTTGAGCTTGAAGCGCTGCAGTTTGCCCGTCTCGGTGCGCGGCAGGTTCTCGCGGAACTCAATGAGACGCGGATATTTGTAGGGCGCGATGGTCGCCTTGACGTGGTCCTGCAACGCCTTCACGTCGCCGGCATGGCCCGCGCGCAGCACGACGAAGGCTTTCACGAGCTGGCCGCGCTCTTCGTCGGGCACGCCGATGACGCCGCATTCGGCCACCGCCGGGTGGCTGAGCAGCGCGGCCTCGACCTCGGGGCCGGCGATGTTGTAGCCACCCGAGATGATCATGTCGTCGGTGCGGGCCTGGTAGACGTAGTAGCCATCGGCGTCGATCAGGTAGGAATCACCGGTCAGGTTCCAGCCGTCCTGCACATACTGGTGCTGGCGCTCGTCGGCGAGATAGCGGCAGCCCGTCGGGCCCTTGACGGCGAGATGGCCGACCTTGCCCGCCGGCAGGGGCTGGCCACCATCGTCGAGGATGCAGGCCTGGTAGCCAGGCACGGGCTTGCCGGTCGCGCCGGGCTTGGCCGTCTCTTCGGTATGGGAGATGAAGATGTGCAGCAGCTCCGTCGCGCCGATGCCGTCGAGCAGTTCGATGCCCGTCGCCTGTTTCCACAGCGCGCGCGTCGCGGCGGGCAAGGCCTCGCCTGCGCTGACGCATTTGCGCAGGGACGAGAGGTCGTGCTGCGCCACCATCGGCGCCATCGCGCGATAGGACGTCGGCGCCGTGAAGCAGACCGTCGCGCGGTGCGCCGCAACTGCAGCGAGCAGCAAATCGGGCGCGGGCTTTTCAAGCAGCACGGCCGACGCGCCCACACTCATCGGGAACAGCAACAGGCCGCCAAGGCCGAAGGTGAAGGCCAATGGCGGGCTGCCGATGAAAACGTCKCTGGCCTGGGCACGCAGGCAGTGCACCGGCCAGCAGCGGCAGATCGCGAGGATGTCGCGATGGAAGTGCATCGTGCCTTTGGGCTGGCCCGTGGTGCCCGACGTGAAAGCGATCAGCGCGCAGTCGTCGCTGGCGGTATCGACGTTGGTGAAGGTGGCGGGCTGCCGCGCCGCGCGGGCTTCGAGGCCATCGGGCTCGTTGCTGCGGTAGTGGCAGATGCCGCGCAGCAGCGGGTTCTGCAACTGCGCTGCCGCCAGCTCGTCGGCCAGCGCGGCGTCGCACAGTGCATGCGTGACCTCGGCCTTGGCGATGACCTTGCCCAGCTCAACCGCGCGCAACAGCGGCATGGTCGCAACGGCAATCGCACCGGCTTTGATGACGGCAAACCAGCAGGCCGCCAGTTGCGGCGTGTTCGCGCCGCGCAGCAGCACCCGGTTGCCGGGCACGACGCCGAGTTCGTTGACCAGCACGTTGGCGATGCGGTTTGCCTCGGCCTGCAGCTCGGCATAGGTCCAGCTCACGCCGGCGCCCTGCACGCAGGGTCGGTCGCCATCGCCCTGCTCCACCCAGCGGTCCAGCAGCTCGGTCGCCGCGTTCAGCTTGGGGCCGAACTGCAGTTCGGGCAGATCGAAGACCAGCTCCGGCCACTGGTCCTGCGGCGGGAGGTGGTCTCTTGCGAAGGTATCCAGGTGGGCCGATGGATGCATGGTTCAGGCCTTCAACAGTTCGCGGCCGATGATCAGTTGCTGCACTTCGCTGGCGCCCTCGTAGATGCGCAGCGCACGGATTTCCCGGTAGAGGGATTCGACGATCTCGCCCCGACGCACGCCGCGGCCGCCGAAGAGCTGCACCGCAGCGTCGATGACCCGCTGAGCGCCCTCGGTGGCCATCAGCTTGGCCATCGCGGCTTCCTTGGTGATGGTCCGACCCTGGTCGCGCAGCCAGGCGGCGCGGTAGACCATCAGCGCGGACGAGTCCACGGTGCAGGCCATGTCGGCCAGCTTGGCTTGCGTGAGCGGCAGATCGGCCAGGCGGGCGCCGAACATGGGGCGGGCCTTGGCCTGAGCCAGGCCTTCCTGCAGCGCGCGGCGGGCAAAGCCCAGGGCCGCGGCTGCGACCGAGGTGCGAAACACGTCCAGTGTGCGCATGGCCAGCTTGAAACCGTCGCCCGGTGCACCAAGCATCTGCGACTTGGCGACGCGACAATTGGTGAAGCGCAGTCGGGCTAGCGGGTGCGGTGCGATGACGTCGATGCGCTCGGCAATCTCAAATCCCGGAAGTCCTGCATCAACGATGAACGCGCTGAGGCCACGCGAGCCTGGCGCTTCACCCGTGCGCGCGAACAGCACATAGAAGTCGGCGATGCCGCCGTTGGAGATCCAGGTCTTCTCGCCGTTCAGCAGATAGCTGTCGCCGTCTTCGGTGGCGCTGCACTGCATGGCCGCGACATCCGATCCAGCTTCGGGCTCAGACAGCGCGAAGGCCGACAGCGCCTCACCACGCGCCACGCGCGGCAAATAGCGCTCGCTCTGGGCCTGCGTGCCCTGCAGCGAGATGGCGCCCGAGCCCAGGCCCTGCATCGCAAAGGCGAAATCAGCCAGGCCGTCATGCTTGGCCAGCGTCTCGCGGATCAGGCAGATGGCGCGGGTGTCGATGGCCTGGCCTTCACCGGCCACCGCGTGGTTCAGCCAGCCGGCAGCGCCGAGCTGGGCGACGAGGCTGCGGCATTGCCCATCGACATCCGCGTGATGATCGACATGCAGGTTCGCGGTGCACCAGGCGTCCAGCGAATTCACCAGCTCACGGTGCTTGGCGTCGAAGAAGGGCCAGTCGAGATGCTCCATCTCAATCCCCTTGGAAGACCGGCTTCTGCTTCGCCACGAAGGCTTCGTAGGCTCGATGGAAGTCCTTGGTCATCATGCAGATGGCCTGGGCCTGCGCCTCGGACTCGATGGCTTCGTCCACGCCCATGGACCACTCTTGATGCAGCATGCGTTTGGTCATTGCGTGGCCGAAGCTCGGGCCTGAGGCGATCTCGCCAGCCCAGGTCATCGCTTCATTCAACAGTTGCTCGGGCGCGATCAAGCGGTTCAGGAAACCCCAGGACAGCGCCTCTTCGCCACCCAGGCTGCGGCCGCTGTAGAGCAAATCCGACGCCCGCCCCTGGCCGACGATGCGCGGCAGCATGGCGCAGGCACCCATGTCGCAGCCGGCCAGGCCCACACGGGTGAACAGGAAGGCCGTCTTGCTGCGTGCGGTGCCGACGCGCAGGTCGGACGCCATCGCCATGATGGCGCCGGCACCGGCACAGACGCCGTCAATGGCCGTGACGATGGGTTGCGGGCAGGCACGCATGGCCTTCACCAGATCGCCCGTCATGCGCGTGAAGGCCAGCAGGTCGGGCATGCTCATGCCGGTCAACGGGCCGATGATCTCGTGCACGTCGCCGCCCGAGCAGAAGTTGCCGCCGGCGCCCTGGATGACGATGGCTTTCACGTCATCGACATAGCTCAGCCGGCGGAACAGGTCGCGCAGCTCGGCGTAGGACTCAAAGGTCAGCGGGTTCTTGCGCTCGGGCCGGTTCAGCGTGATGACGCCGACGGCGCCCTGCTGCTGCCAGACGAAGTGCTCGGGGCTGTAGCCGGCGAGGCTCTGGCTGTTGCCGGAAGTCAGATAGGGGGTCATGCGGCATCCTTGGCCAAATGGGTTTTCAGCTGCGCGAGCAGCTCGTGGACCTGGGTCTTCTGCGCGGGCGTCCAGCCGGCAAACAGCTCGACGATCCAGCCCTCGTGCGTGGCGGCCATGCGCTTGAACTGGCGGCGGCCCTGCGGCGTGAGCTTGACGATGAAGCTGCGGCGGTCGTCGGCGCGGGTCTCGCGCAGCACCAGACCTTCGGCTTCGAGCTGGTCGGTGATGCCGGTGACATTGCCGCCCGTCACCATCAGCCGCTTGGACAGCTCGCGCATCGTCAGCCCGTCGGGATGACGCTCGAGCTGGGCGAGCAGGTCAAAGCGCGGCAGCGTGGTGCCGAAATCGGCGCGAAGGCGCTGGCGGATCTGGTCTTCCACGCGGGTTGTGCAGGACAGCAGGCGCAGCCAGAGCCTGAGGGCCTGGTGGTCGTCTTCCGAAAGACGCGTTTCGAGATCGGACTCGGTGGCCGACATCACATCGTCTCCCCGCCGCAGACRGCAATGGCCTGGCCGTTGATGGCGCCGTTGCCGACGATCCATGCCACGGTGTCCGCCACTTCCTCGGGCTGGATCAAGCGGCCCTGCGGGTTCACCTTGGCCAGCTCTGTGCGCGCTTGCTCGGCCGTGCGGCCGGTCTTGGCGACGATGGTGTCGACGGCATTCGCGACGATGTCGGTCTCGGTGTAGCCCGGGCAGACCGCGTTGACCGTCACGCCCTTGGCCGCCACTTCCAGCGCCATCGCCCGCGTCAGTCCCAGCACGCCATGCTTGGCCGCGCAGTAGGCCGCCACATAGGCATAGCCCTTGAGCGCCGCCGTGCTGGCCACGTTGATGATGCGACCTTCCTTGCGCAACAGCATGCCGGGCAGCACCGCGCGGCTGCACAGGAAGCTGCCGGTGAGGTTGACGTTGAGCAGGCGCTGCCACAGCTCCAGCGAGGTGCGGGCGAGCGGCGCCGTCTCGACCTGGCCGGCGTTGTTGACGAGGATGTCCACATCGCCCACGGCGGCGAAGGCGTCGGTGACGCTGTCCTCGTTGCCGACGTCGCAGATCTGGATGGCTACATCACCCAATGCCGCCTGTGAACTGCGCAGGCGATCTTCACTGCGCCCCATCAGCGTGACGCGAAAACCGTCCGCGAGCAGCCGCTTCGCCACCGCCGCGCCGATGCCACTGCCGCCACCCGTCACAACTGCATGTTTTTTCATACGCCCAACGCCTTGTTCGCCTGCTCGGCTGCGGCCACGCCTGCCGAGCGCTGGCGCTCGAATTCGCGCTCCAGCTGGCTCTTGCCGGACAGGTACTGTTTGGGCCATTCCAGCCCGATGGGCCCGCGGTAGCCGATGCGCGCGGCCTCGGTCAAAGTCCACGCTGGATTGGCCAGGTGCGGCCGCGCGATGGCGCAGAGGTCGGCGCGCCCCGACGCGATGATGCTGTTGACGTGGTCAGCCTCGGAGATGGCGCCGACGGCCATGGTCGCGATGCCGACGCGGTTGCGGATGCTCTCGGCGAACGGCGTCTGGAACATGCGGCCGTAAACGGGCTTTTGCGCCTTGCTGACCTGGCCGGACGACACGTCGATGAGATCGGCGCCCGCTTCCTTGAATGCGGCAGCGAGGGCGACTGCGTCCTCGAGCGTCGTGCCGCCCGGCACCCAGTCGTGAGCCGAAATGCGCACGGACATGGGCCGGTCCAGCGGCCAGACCTCGCGCAGCGCCGTGAAGACTTCGAGCGGATAGCGCAGCCGGTTCTCCAGCGAGCCGCCGTAGTCGTCGTCGCGGTGGTTGGTCAGCGGCGAGATGAAGGCGGACAGCAGATAGCCGTGGGCGCAGTGCAGCTCCAGCCAGTCGAAGCCGGCATCGGCGGCGCGGCGAGCGGCGTTGACGAAGTCCTCGCGCACGCGGTCCATGTCGGCGCGCGTCATCGCCCGCGCGACCTGGCTGATGCCATCCAGGTATTGCTGCGGCGAGGCCGAGATCAGCGGCCAGTTGCCGTCGGGCAGCGGCTGGTCTTCACCCTCCCAGGGCACGCATGTCGAGCCCTTGGGGCCGGCGTGGCCGAGCTGCATGGCGATCCTGGCGCTGCTGTGGGTGTGCACATGCTCGACGATGCGCTGCCACGCGGCGCCCTGGCCGTCGTTCCACAGTCCCGGGCAACCCGGCGTGATGCGCGCGTCCGGAGACACGCAGGTCATCTCCGCAAAAACGAGGCCGGCACCGCCCAACGCACGGGCGCCGAGGTGGGCCAGGTGGTAGTCGCCAGGAATGCCGTCCTCGCAGCTGTACTGCGCCATCGGCGACACGACGACGCGGTTCTTCAGCGTGACGCCGCGCAGCTTGAAGGGCGTGAACATCGGCGGCACCTGGGCGTCGACACCGCTCTGCGCCGCCAGCCAGCGTTCGAACTCGCCCACATAGCGCGCATCGCGCAGGCGCAGGTTCTCGTGCGAGATGCGCTGGGAACGCGTAAGCAGCGAGTAGGCGAACTGCTCCGGCGCCAGGCGCGCATGGCGCTCGACGTTCTCGAACYACTCGGTGGAGTTGCGCGCCGCGTTCTGGATGCGCAGCACCTCGATGCTGCGCGTGGCCTGGTAGGCGTCGAGCGCCGTTGGCAGGTCGCCGTGGTTATGGATGTCTCGCGCCAGGTCGATGGCGTCCTCCAGCGCGAGCTTGGTGCCCGAGCCGATGGAGAAGTGCGCCGTGTGGGCGGCGTCGCCCATCAGCACAACCGGCGCGCGCCCGTTGTGATGCACCCAGGTCTTGCAGACGACGCGCGGGAAGCGGATCCACGACGCCGAGCCGCGCAGGTGGCTGGCATTGGAGATCAACGGGTGGCCATCCAGCACCTTGGCGAAGAGCTTCTCGCAGAAGGCAATGCCGTCTTCCTTGCTCATGTCCTCCAAGCCCGCGGCGCGCCAAACGTCTTCGGGCGCCTCGACGATGAAGGTCGAGTGCGTGGCGTCGAAGCGGTAGGCGTGCGCCTGGAACCAGCCCCATTCGGTCTGCTGGAAGTCGAAGGTGAAGGCGTCGAAGAGCTTGGTGGTGCCCAGCCACACGAAGCGGCAGGCACGCAGGTCGACGTCGGGCTGGTAGGTGGCAGCGTACTTCTGGCGGATGCGGCTGTTCAGGCCGTCGGCGGCGATGATGAGGTCGGCGTCGATGTCGACGTCATCCAGCACGTCGGTCTCGTAGACCAGCTCCACGCCCAGCGCCTCACAGCGCGCCTGCAGGATATTCAGCAGCTTCTTGCGGCCGATGCCGCAGAAGCCGTGGCCGCTGGAGACGATGCTGCGGCCGCGGAAGTGGACGGCGATGTCGTCCCAGTGGTTGAAGGCCTCGCTGATCTGCTCAGCGGTCTCGGCGTCGGCCTCGCGCAGCGCATCCACGGTCTGGTCCGACAGCACGACGCCCCAGCCGAAGGTGTCGCCCGCGCGGTTGCGCTCCAGCACCCTGACCTGGTGGGCCGGGTCGGCCTTCTTCATCAGCAGCGCGAAATACAGGCCAGCGGGTCCGCCGCCGACACAGGTGATACGCATGGGATGCCCCTTCTGCGTAGCACTTTAGGAATCGATAGTTCAAACGTCAAGCATTTATCTTGACTGCAACCCCACGGACAAACCCGCAGCTTGAAGCGGTGGGGAGGGGCGGCGCGACGGCGTCAGCGCGGCTTGCTGTAGTTGACGGTGCCGCGCCCACCGGCTAGAGGCTTGACATCGGCGAGGTGCGCCCGGGCCGCCGCGTTGTCCCGCAGATAGGCGTCAAAGAACAGCAGCTCCCAGGCGGTGGCTTCCTGTTCGGCAGGCCCGCTGAGGAGGTGGCCCTCACCCGGCATTTCGACGGCCCAGGCCGGGCCGCCCAGGCGGCGCACGCCGGCCTTGACGCTGCCGGGCGAGACCGAACCGTCCTTCTCGGCATAGACGGCGAAGAACGGCGTCTTGACCTGGGCAAGGCCGCTGAAGTCGCGGCCGAAGGACCAGGCATGGGTCTGGAAGGGCCAGATGCCGAAGCTGGCGCCGAGGAAGGGCACAAGGCCGAAGCCGGCCTTCAGGCGGGCGTCGCGAAAGGACTGCCCGGGCACAGCCGGGTCGGCGCCGCCGAGCATCGCCAGCACCGTCTGGCCGCCCGCGCTGGCGCCCGAGGCGCCGATGCGGGCCGTGTCCACCGCGCCGGCAAAGTCAGGGTGGCTGAGCACATGGTCAAGCGCCGCCTTGAAGGCCACCCGGCGCAGGGCCACGGGTTCGGCATAGCCGCTGACGCGGCCATCGCCATGGAAGATGTCGACGACGATGTAGCCGTGCGAGGCCAGCTGCTTGAGGTGGGCCAGATGCCAGAGGCCGTGGGTGTTGTAGCCGCCCGAGTAGACGATGAGCGGGTACTTGGCTGCCGGGTCTGCAAAAACCGGCCGCTCGCCCGGCGCCTGCATGTGCGGGAAGACGTTGTCGCCGGTGTCCTTGTAGGGGAAGGCGTAGTTCGGCCGGGCGTTGTCGGCGCGGGTGGGATACAGGACGTAGAGCAGCAGTGGCAGCTGCTGCCCGGCCAGCGCCCCCGCGCCGGATTCGTTGGCCGGTACGGTGACCTTGAGCAGCTGTGCGGCGTCGCGGCGGCTCAGCAGTTCATCGACGTACAGGCTGCGCGAGCCGTCGACCTTGCCGTTGAGATAGTCCACCAGCGGCCGGTCGCCAGCGGCGCTGGTGGCGACCGCCATGTTGGTGCTGCCGACCGCGTACGGGCCGGGAGGGGCGACGAAGTCGGCAGCGTGGGCGCACGCCAGCCCCCCGGTGGCCAGAAGAAGAAGCAATCGGGCCAGCAGGCGAGACATGGGATTCCTTTTGGAGGGCGATCAGCGCGGCACGTCGTCCCAGCGCAAGTGCACGACGCGATAGCCGGTGGCCTTCAACGACTGCAGCAAAAATGGCAACGCCCGCGCCGTCTGGTCCTGAACGTCGTGCAGCAGCACGATGCCACCGCCGCTCTTGGCCAGCTGGCCCAGCAGCTTGGTCGCAAGCATCTGCGGCGTCTGGTCGGGCAGCCAGTCCTCGGCACCGGCGTCGACGGACATGACGGTGATGTCGCGCTCGCGCAGCGCGGCCATCAGCACGGGCGATTCCGCCAGAAAGGGGAAGCGATAGGCCGCCGGCTCGCTGCCCAGCACCTCACGGTAGGCAGCCACCATGGCATCCAGGTCGGCGATCTGCGCCGGTGCGGGCAGCTGACCGAATGCCAGATGCTGGAAACCATGCATGCCGACGCTGTGGCCGGCGTCGCGCACCTGGCGGGCCAGGGCGGCGTGGGCGCGCATGGGCTCGCCGTTCATGAAGAAGCTGGCCTTCACGCACTGGTCGGCCAGGGCCTTTAGCACCAGCGGTGTGGACTCGGGCCGCGGGCCGTCGTCGAAGGTCAGCACGACCTCCTTCGGCGCCAGCCCTGGCAGCGCCGCATGTTGCGCCTTGCCCCAGGCCGCGCCCTCGCGCTTGAACGTCAATGTGCGCGACGTGCCCAGCGCATCGGCCGCACAGGCGGGTTGAGCGGGCTGGGCGGGCTGGCCGGATGTGGCGGCGGCCAGGGCCATGGCCAGCAGCAGGCTCATCAGTGGCCGGCCACGGCGGCGGGTTCGCCAAACTCGCCCGCCTCCTCGTGGTCATGCGGGAAGGGCGCCAGCCAGGCCAGCACCACGGGCGGGATGGAGAAGATCAGCACCCAGCCGAAGAAGCTCACGTACTGGTGATTGACGTAGTTCCACAGCAGGCCGCTGACGCTGCCGGTGCCCCACTTGGTCAGCGCCATCACGCCGGTGGCCATCGCGTAGTGCGCCATGCGGAAGGGCCCCGGGGCGATCTGCTGCATCATGTAGAGCATGTGGCCGACCGAGCCCATGCCGAAGCCGAACTTCTCGATGCAGACGATGGYCGCGATGGTGGTCGTGTCCGTCGGCATCGACTGGGCCAGGTAGAAATAGGTCAGGTGCGGGATGTTGAGCACCAGGGCCAGCGTGAAGAAGCTGCGCGGCAGCGTGCGCTTGGCGACGAAGAAGCCGCCCAGGAAGGCCCCGGCGATGAAGGACAGCGTGCCGACCGTGCCGTTGATGTGGCCCAGCGACTCGTTGTCCAACCCCAGGCCGCCGGCAGCGATGCTGTCGAGCAGGAAGAGCGGGCCGAACTTCTCGATGAAGCCTTCGCCGAAGCGGTAGAAGAAGATGACAGCCAGCATCATCCAGATCTGCGGCTTCTGGAAGAGGGTGACCCAGGCTTCGGCCGTGGCGGTCAGGCCGCCGCTCAGGCCTTGGCCATGCAGCGTGGACGGCGCACCCGGCGGCAGCACACGCACATGCCACAAGCCGAAAAGGGCCATGGACGCTGCGGCGATCAGCACGACGATGACCCAGCATTGCACCCAGCTCATGGCCATGTGGTTGTGCAGATAGCCCGTCAGCGACACGAACAGGCCCGAGGCGACCACGGCGCCCATGTTCCAGCACATGCCCTGCAGGCCCGAGTAGCGCGCCTGGTCGGTCTTGGAGACGGTCGTCATGAAGACGCCGTCGGCGCAGGTGTCCTGCGTGGCCGATGCGAAGCCGACGATCCAGAAGAAGGCCAGCGAGAGCTTGAAGAAGCCTTCCATCGGCAGGCACAGCGCCACCAGGCCCAGGGCCGCCGCCATCGTGAACTCCATGCTGATGACCCAGAAGCGCTTGCTGCGGTAGGCCTCCAGCAGGGGCGCCCACAGGGGCTTGAGCACCCAGGGCAGGTACATCTGCGAGGTGTAGAGGGCGATGTCCTCGTTGGAGATGCCGAGGTTCTTGTAGATGATGGCCGCGACGACCCCCACCATCACATTGGGCAGGCCCATGGCGAGGTAGAGCGAGGGCACCCAGGTCAATGGGTGGCGAATGGATTGAGTCATGGTGGGGTGGGCTTCTTGGTGCCGTTCAGCAGGGCGAGGACGTCAGACGCCTCTTGATTGGATTGCAGGGCTTGGAGCGCGGCCCGGGCCCTGTCGGTGCCCTCGCCGCCGTGCGGGTTGCTGGCCAGCGACTGCAGGCCGCGCAGGGCCTTGTCGCGGTTGCCGGATTCGAGATGCGCCCAGACGGCGAGGTAGACGTAGTCGCCAACCTGGGGCTCCAGCACGCTGGCGGCGTCTGCCGCGTTGGTCATGCTGGGGCTCACGCCCTTGACGCCGAGCACGCGGGCCAGCTGATACAGCGTGGGTGCATCGTTGCGGCGCTGTTTGTAGGCTGCCATCAGCCAGGCGCGCGCCTGTTCCAGTGCCTGGGTGCGTTCGGCGCCGTTCGCCTGTGCGGCCACAGCCTGCCAGGCCCAGCCGAGCAGGCGGTTGGCTTCAAAGGGCGGTGCTTCCTGCTGGGCCCACGGAGCAAGGATCTGCAAGGCCTTGTCCGCCTCGCCATAGCGGATCTCGGCATGCGCCAGCGCCCAGCGCATGACATCGGGCGCACGGTCGCCGCCGGCCTTCTTCACGCTCGCCTGCAGACGGGCCAGGACGGCCTTGCCATGTTCGGCTTCAGGACGCGAGGCGATGACCATGCCGTCGAATTCGGCCTCGGCCTGCTCGGTGGGCAGCTCTGTAGTGCGCACCGCGGCTGGCGCGCCACCCGGGATCTGCGCCACATACAGGTTGTCCAGATGCCTGCGCAGCTCACTGTTCAGGCGGCTGGGCGCTATGCCTGTGGCGGGCTCCAGCGCCGTCAGCGCGTCCTCCCCGGCCGCGACACGGCGGAAGTACTCGTTGAAGCGCTGGACGCGCTCGGTCTTGGACAGCACGTAGTGGGTCAGCAGCCAGGACTGCGCGTAGAAGACGCCGAAGAAGCTGTCGTCAATGTCCTTGTCCCCGGTGGACTGGAAGCTCGGCTTGAGCAGCCTGGCCGGCTGCAGCCAGGGGCGCTGGGCCAGGATCGCGGCCGAGGGATTGAACGCGCCGATCTCGATCGAGTCCGGGGCGATGCGCGTCGCGCCGAAGTACTCGGCGTAGCCCTCGACATACCACACGGGATAGGCCATGCGGGCGTACTGAGCCATCACGCGGTGCGCGTACTCGTGGAAGAGCACCTGGCCGGTGAAGTCCTTCGACCAGAGATGGTTGACCGCGAAAGCCTGGGCGCCATCGCTGCCCGAAACGAACAGCCCCGCCAGGCGACGGTTGCGCAGATAGGGCTGGACCCGGGCAATGAGGTCGGGGTCGTCGCTGAGCACGATGGGAAAGGGCGGGCGCGCCAGGCCCTGGCTGGCGCCAAGGGTCAGCAGCATGGCCTCGTGCAGGCGTTCGAGATCCTGCAGCCTGCCCTCGGCCGTGCGCTTGGACGTCTGGGCAAGCATGCGGAAATGCGGGCTCTCGGCCAGCACCCATGACGCAGACCAGGCCAAGGGGCTCCAGCCCAGCAGGCCCAGCAGCAGCGTCGCCAACCATCTGCGGTGGTGCATCCTCTGCTCTCCCGGCCWGCCTTATCAGGCCCGCGGCGTCAGCGCCTGCAGCGCCGCCGACACGTAGACCAGCGGCGCATTCCAGTTGACGGCGACCTCGTTGCTGGCATAGCTGCAGAAATGGTCCGGATAGGACCGCGCCGGCTGCACGGCATTGCTGCCCCAGACATAGTCCTTGGCCTGCACGCCCACGCGGTAGGCCGAGCCCCGCCAGCGGGCAACCAGTTCATCAGCAAGCTCCATCACACAGGTTTGAACGACAACGCTGTCATTTTGACTCAGGCGCATGCGGTGCTGGGCTAGGGTTACCCATGCCAAGCCCTTCACATCGCCCCAGGCACGCGCAAGGCCGCTGGCCAGCAGGCCGGTCGCGACGAAGCAGCGGAGATGGGGACTCATGGTGAGACGATCCAGTTGATGCAGTCGGCAGCGCCGTTGACGTTCAGTGTCACGCCTTTGGCGTAGACGCGTGAAGGCGTGCGGGCGATCAGCAGCAGGTCTCGAACACGACGCACAGCCATCGTCACTCCATCAAGCAATGAACCGGTGGACGCCTGAGCGTCCACCGGCTCGAGGGCCAGAAACCGGTCAGGCCGTCCAGCTCAGCGAGGCGCCTTCAGCCTGCACAGCACTGCGCCGCCCGTCCACCTCCAGCCCCCAATCGCGCAGCGCGCCCTCGGAGACCTGCGCCGTGTACTGCCCGCCCTTTCGGCTGACCGTGCCACGCGCCGCAATGCTGCCGTCCGCGCCCACGACCGTGAATGCCGCGCTCGCGCCGTCATCCAGCTCGAACACGCGCAGCACCGTGCCGCGGGCGTAGTCGTAGGCCGGCTTCTCGGTCTCGGCGCCCCAGGCGATGACGCTGTTCGGTGCGGCGTACAGCGGCATGGACAGGAAGCCATGCACCTCGCGGTGCCAGCGGCCACCTTCGCGCTTCTCGCCGCTCAGCAGATGCGTCCACGTCCCTTCTGGGAGGTAGAAGTCCACCTCGCCGCCCTCGGTGAAGACGGGCGCGACCAGCAAGCTCTCGCCGAGCTGGTACTGCCGGTCCAGCGTCGCGCAGGCCGGGTCCTGCGGGTGCTCCATCAGCATGGCGCGCATCAGCGGCACGCCGGTCTGCGTCGCCTCATGCGCCTTGGCGTACAGATACGGCATGAGCTGGTGCTTGAGCCGCGTGAATGCGCGCAGCACGTCGCAGCTCTCTTCGTCCACGAGCCATGGCACCCGGTAGCTGCTGCTGCCGTGCAG
>NZ_JBFUMO010000095.1:0-14698 GCF_054049355.1 Roseateles sp. P5_E11
GGCCTGGAGCGCTGGGCCTGGAGCGCTGGCTGCATGCGCGCGGCCACCGCTCGCTGGTCATCGTCGGCGTCAGCACCAACAACTCGGTCGAGGCCACCGCACGCAGCGCCGGCAACCTGGGTTTTCAGACCCATGTGGTGGCCGACGCCTGCTTTGCCTTCGACCTGACCGACCTGCGCGGCGTGCGCCATGCGGCCGAGGAGGTGCACCAGATGGCGCTGGCCAATCTGCAAAGCGATTACGCCACCGTCATCGACACCGAGGCGGCCGCCGCGCTGCTGGCCCGCTGAACCATGCGCCTACTGCTTGTCGAAGACGACCTCATGATCGGCGAGAGCCTGCGCGAGGCTTTGCGCCGCCAGGGCTTCGCAGCTGATTGGGTGCGAGATGGCCAGGCCGCCGATGCGGTCTTGTCCAGCGGCGAACGCTTTGACGCCGTGCTGCTGGACCTGGGCCTGCCCAAGCGAGGCGGCATCGACGTGCTGCGCTCGATGCGGGCGCGCGAGGACGCGACGCAGGTCATCGTGCTGACCGCCCGCGACACGGTGACCGACAAGGTGGCCGGCCTGGACGCCGGTGCCGACGACTACCTCGTCAAACCCTTCGAGCTGGACGAACTGCTCGCCCGATTGCGCGCCGTCACGCGTCGCCATGGCGGCCGCACCGACACGGGCTTGCAGGTCGCCGATCTGCGCCTGGACCCCGCCACCCGCGAGGTCACGCGCGCCGGCAAACCCATCCTGCTGTCGGCGCGCGAGTTCGCGCTGCTGGAAGCGCTGCTGGAGCGGCCCGGCGCCATCGTGTCCCGCGCCCAGCTCGAAGACCGCCTCTACGGCTGGGGCGAGGAGCTGGAGAGCAATGCCATCAGCGTCTACATGCACCAGCTGCGCAAGAAGCTGGGTGCCGACCTGCTGCACACGGTGCGCGGCCTTGGTTATTACGCCGGCCCCGAGAAAGGTGGCGCGCCATGAAGTGGCTGGGCACGCTGCGCAGCCGCCTGTTCGCGCTGCTCGCCATCCTGGGCGCCGTGACCGCGCTAGCCGTCAGCAGCGCCACCTATGTCAGCGTGCGCGCCGAAGCCGACGAACTGTTCGACTACCAATTGCGCCAGACGGCGTTGTCGCTGCGCGACCAAGGCCGCATTGCCGGCGACGAGGCCGCGGCCCTGGCCGACCCCAGCCTGGACTACCTCGTGCAGATCTGGTCCATTCAGGGGCTGGAGATCTATTCCAGCCGGCCGCAGGGCATGACCGAGGCCCTGCCACCGCGCGCGGTGCTGGGCTTCTCCAACCTGCACCTGGGCGGCCAGGACTGGCGCGTGTTCAGCGCGGCCACGCCGCAGCGCGTGGTGCAGGTCGCCCAGCCGCTGGCCGTGCGCCAGAAGCTCGCCGCACTGGCGGCCCTGCGCAGTGTCGTACCGCTGGCCGTGGCCCTGCCGCTGGTGGCGGCGGCCGTCTGGTGGCTGCTCGGCGTGTCACTCGCGCCACTGGCGCGCGTCACCCGCGCAGCCCAGGCCGGTGGTGCCAACGCGCTGGACCCGCTGCCCACCGCCGACCTGCCCGGCGAGGTGGCGCCGCTGGTCGACGCCTTCAACGACCTGCTCGGGCGGCTCTCGTCCGCCTTCGACGCCCAGCGCAGCTTTGTCGCTGACGCCGCCCATGAGCTGCGCTCGCCGCTGACCGCGCTGAAGCTGCAGCTCGGCTTGCTACGCGATGCGGCGCCGGGCGAGGAGCAGGACGCTGCAATAGCCCGCCTGCGCGGCGGCATCGACCGCGCGGTCCATCTCGTCGAGCAGCTGCTGGCCCTGGCCCGCGCCGAGCCCGGTGCCGCGGCGGCCGAGTTGCCGCTGGACCTCGCCGACCTGGCCCGCCAGGCCGTGGCCGATGTGCAGCCGCTGGCCGACAAGGCCGACGTGACGCTGGCCCTGACCGCCCCCGACCCGCTGCCGCTGACCGGCGACCCCCAGGCCCTGCGCGGCGCCCTGCGCAACCTCATCGACAACGCCGTGAAGTACGGCGCCCGAACGGTGCAGGTGAGCGCGCTGCGCGGCTCGCGTGGCGCACCGCTGCTGCGTGTGGACGACGACGGCCCCGGCATCCCGGCCGACCAGCGCGAGCGCGTCTTCGATCGCTTCCAGCGCGGCGAAGGCGCGACGGTTGAAGGCAGCGGGCTGGGTTTGGCCATCGTGCAGGCGGCGGCGCGGCAGCAGGGCGCCAGCATCAGCCTGGACGCATCACCACTCGGCGGGCTGCGTGCGGAGCTGGCCTGGCCGGCCACGTCATGACAACAGCCCGCCGCTGAGCGCCAGCCACACGGTGCGCACCGTGAGGACCGCGAGCGCCATGCTCAGCAGGCCCAGCAGCACGATGGCGATGACCCAGAGCGGCGCGCTGTCGCGGAACTGCGCGTACTTCAACGCTGCGTTGACCAGCGCGGCCAACGGGAAGCCGATCACCCACCAGCCCAGCGAGAAGCTGGCGCCGCGGCGGAACACCTTGGGCACGATGACAACGAACATGAACAGCGCGAAGTAGAAGAGCAGCGCGGCGAAACGGTCGACGCCGCCCACGAGGTTGACGTACGCCAGAAAGCCCACGGCAAAAGGCGCCATCAGGATCATCAGCGACGGCGTCATGGCGGGCGCCAGCGGGTCGCGGTGCACGAGGCGGCTGAAGATCAGCAGGTAGAGCAGCACCGCCAGCACGGCGCCCACGGCACCGGCCATCAGGTTGACCTCCGGCGCCCAGGCCATGGGCATGTGGCTGCCGGTCAGGGGGATGTCCAGCGTGGCCACGCCCGGCATCAGCGAGGCCGGCAGCGCGTGAGACGCGTCCGCGCTGCCCTTGAGCAGGCGGGAGGTCGACACCCCTGCGAGGGCGAGCGTTGCCAGCACTCCGACCGTCCAGATAACGCTGGCGGCAGGCGTGCTGTACGGCTCGACAACCGCCGCCACCAGCAGCACCGCGATGACGACGGTGCCGAAGAAGTTGCCGGACACGGGGTGATGGAACTCCGCGTGCACGGCTTGGCGGTGCCAGGCCARCTTGGCCAGATAGCCCAGCGACAACAACACGAACACGCCCACGGCAAAGGCCGCTATGGCCTCACCCACCCACGCCGGCACGCCCAGGCTGATGTGCGCCAGCCGCCATGCAAGTGCCAGCCCCGACAGGCCCATGACCGAACCGAACAGGCTGACGGGCAGGTCGCGCACGGAGCTTGCCGGGCGCGTTTCAAAAGTGGGTGAGGCTGGGCCGATGGGTTGGGTTTGCATGATGAGCCTTCTGGCGCAATTTGCCGGTGTCGACATTTTCTGCCAGACTCGTTTGGCCGTCTTCGCCAACGTGCGACGTTCTCTGCCAGTCATCGGACCTTCTCTGCCATCCCCGCCATGCGCGTCGCCATCCTTGCCTTCCCCCGCTTCCAGCTGCTCGACGTCGCCGGGCCTGCCGACGTCTTCGTCGAAGCCTCGCGCCAGCTCAAGGACCCCAGGGCCTACCAGGTACAGCTGATCTCCAGCGAGGCCGGCCTGCTCACCAGCAGCAGCGGCCTGCGCCTGGCCGTGGATGCGACGGTGGCGACGCATCGCGGGCGCATCGACACCCTGCTCGTGGCTGGCAGCCCCACCATCGAAGACATGGCGAGCGACGGGCCATTGCGGGACTGGCTGCGGCGCCAGTCGCGCACGGTGCGGCGCTACGGCTCAGTCTGCACCGGCGCCTTCGTGCTGGCGGCCACGGGTCTGCTCGACGGCAAGCGCGTCGCGACCCACTGGAACGCCGCGGCACGCCTGGCGGCCGCCTACCCCGAGGCCTGCGTCGAGGCGGACGCCATCTACGTGAAGGACGGCAAGCTGTTCACTTCCGCCGGCGTGACCGCGGGCATGGACCTCGCGCTCGCGATGGTGGAGGAAGACCACGGCCGCGACCTCGCGCTGCGCGTGGCGCGCGAGCTGGTGATGTTCCTCAAGCGGCCCGGCGGCCAGAGCCAGTTCAGCGCCCACCTGGCCGCGCAGACGTCCGAGCGATCCAGCGTGCGCGACGTGCAGGACTATGTGCTGGCCCACCTGAAGGCCGACCTTTCAGTGCCCGCGCTGGCCGCGCGCGCCGGCATGAGCGAGCGCAGCTTTGCACGCACCTTCCGCAGCGAGGCCGGCACCACACCCGCAGCCTTTGTCGACCATGCCCGCATCGATGCCGCCCGCCGCCTGGCCGAGGAGTCGGACCTGCCGGCCAAGCGGCTGGCGGATGCGGTGGGGTATGCGAATGCGGACGGCTTCAGGCGGGCGTTTGCGCGGCGGTTGGGGGTCAGCCTGGCGGAGTACCGCAGGCGGTTTGCGAAGTCCTGACCGACGCCAAGGGCGTGCGGCTCAGGACTAAGGAGCTGGCGCCCGCTTTGCAGCGACTGCCGTCATCCGCGGCAGGTCGCCGGGTTCACGGTCTTGGACAGGAAGCAGTCGTCGAGTCACCTGTCGACATGGCAGCAGCAACGACCGCTTTCGAGCGGCGAGGGTGCGCCACACGCACCTCACCCCGACATCTCTGCAGCGGAAGCTGCAAGCAACCGTCCGATCGCTCAAGCGTCATCTGGGTATCCCTGAAAGAGCCTTCCTGGCGAAGTCATCAGGGCAGTTCCCGCAAGTTCTCCCAGGACCGCTTCAAGTGGTCAATGAACCACCTGCCCGCGGGCCCGGGCGGTTCGGAAGCCGGGTGATACGCGGACATGGTCAACATGAAGCCCGTCCGCGGCATGTCGTCCACATCGAGGACAACCAGGGTGCCGTCAGCGATGTCCTTCTCGACCATGTGCAGTGGCATGCCGCCCCAGCCGACGCAGTCCTTCAGGAAGGCGTACTTGGTCGACAGATCGGCTAGGCGCCAGGTCGACGGCGACACCACGCCGTAGTCGCGTCCTGCCATCAGGTCTGATCGGTCRGTGAGCACCAGCTGGACGTGCTTCGCAAGCTCGCTCCGGGGAATCCGATCTGCCCATRCCGCGAGCGGATGGTTCGCCGCGGCGACCGATACCAGGGGCAATTCGCCCAAGCGTTCGCTCACCAGCGACGGGAACGTCACAGCCGGCAAGGTCGAGAGAATGCCCAAACTGCACCGCCCATCCAGCACGGGCTGGTAAGCCGCTCCCAGGCCCTCCACGAACAGGCGCAACGGCGTAAGAGGGAATTGGCTCGCAAATGCCTTTGCGGCAGCGCTGACGAGCGCAGTGGGGAAGAACACGTCAACCACCACCGAGAGCTCGGTCTCCTGGCCTGCCGCCATCAGCTTGGCTCGGGCCTTCAGCGTGTCCACACCAGACACGATGTTGCGGGCGTCGGCCAGCAGAAGCACACCCTCCGCGGTGAGCTTCGGAAACCGGCCTGAGCGGTCGAAGAGCATCACGCCGATTTGCTGCTCCAACCCGCTGACCCAGCCGCTCACCGCTGACTGCACGCGGTTGAGCTTGCGTGCGGCGGCGGAAAAGCTGCCCTCGTCCACCGCGGCGATGAACGTCCTGAGCTGGTCCAAGGAAACGCCGTCGAGCAATTGAGACTCCTTCCATCTCTTAAACAGATGGATCGAATCTCAATATACCGGCTTCTCAGAATGGAAGCCGGTCTCCATCATTCGTTCCCATGCAGCCATCGCTGCAAAGGATAGGAGGCAGCAGGGACCCATCTCTGTTTTAGCCCCAGTTTCTGCAAGCCACCCTCAAAGGACCCGTCCCATGCGCAAGACCCTCATCGCGGCCGCACTGGCCGCCGCCACCGCACTCGTCGGCACTGCTCACGCGGAAGTCGCAACCTACAGCATCGACCCCACGCACACTTTCGTGACCTTCGAGGTCACCCACTTCGGCACTTCGACCAACCGCGGTCGGTTCGACAAGAAGGAAGGAACCGTTCAACTCGACAAGGCGGCCAAGACCGGCAAGGTCGAACTGACGCTCGAGACCGGCTCCATCAGCACCGGCACGGCCGCGTTCGACCAGCACCTGCAGAGCGACAACTTCCTCAACGCCGCCGCGTTCCCGACGGCCAAGTTCGCCGCCAGCACGTTCAGCTTCAACGGCGACAAGGTCAGCGAAGTCGCGGGGCAACTCACGCTGCTGGGCAAGACCCTCCCCGTCGTGCTGAAGGCCTCCAACTTCAACTGCTACACGAACCCCATCCTCAAGCGCGAGGTGTGCGGCGGCGACTTCGAGACCACGATTCAGCGCAGCCAATGGGGCATCGGCTGGGGCATCAACTATGGCATCCCCGACACCGTGAAGCTCGCCGTGCAGGTCGAAGCCGTCAAGCAGTAAGCCCGCTGCGAACCACCCCCACCCACTTCGAGACCCAACATGCAACTCCTTCATCTTGACTCCAGCGCCCTCGGCGCCGCGTCCGTCAGCCGCCAGCTGACTGCTGAAATCGTCGCCCGCCAAAAGGCGCTTCACCTGGACATCCGGGTGACCTATCGGGACCTTGCAGCCGACCCCGCCTTGCACCTCACCGGCGCTCATATGGCCGCGCGCATGGGTGCTACCAGCGACGACGCCACCATCAACGCCGACCTGGTCAAGGGCAACGCCTACATGGATGAGCTGTTCGCCGCGGACGTCCTCGTCATCGGCGCCCCCATGTACAACCTGTCGATTCCGACGCCGCTCAAGGCCTGGATCGACCGCGTCGCTGTGGCCGGCAAGACTTTCCAGTACACCGCGACCGGGCCGCAAGGGCTGCTCAAGGGCAAGAAGGCCTTCATCGCATCGGCGCGGGGCGGCGTCTACTCGGCCGGCAGCCCGGCTGCTGCGCTCGAGCACCAGGAAAGCTACCTCATTGGCCTGCTGGCCTTCCTCGGTGTGACCGACGTGAAGGTCGTACGCGCCGAAGGCATCGCGTTCGGGCCGCAAGCCAAGGACGCCGCTATTGCCAAGGCCTTGCAAGACATCGAGGCGATTGCGGCCTAAAGGGCACGCGCTTCGCAAATCTCAAACCCCCATCGAAAGATCATCATGACCTCCTACTCCATCATCGGTTCCGGCAACGTCGGCACCGCCCTGGCTCGTCACTTCGCCCGCAGCGGCATTTCCGTTCGGATCGCCAACACGCGCGGCCCCGAGTCCATTGCATYGCTTGCCGCTGAACTTGGCGACAAGGTGGTTCCCGTCGCGTTGCAGGACGCTCTTGCGGCCGACGTCGTCATCCTGGCTGTTCCGTTCCGTGCTCACGCAGCGGTCGGCGGAGCTCTCTCGAACTGGTCTGGCAAGGTCGTTGTAGACGCGATGAACACCTACGGCATCTCGCCGGAAGAGTTGAAGGGGCAGGCTTCCACGGACGTGGTGGCTGCCGCTTTCCCAGGCGCGAAGGTGGTCAAGACGCTGAACCAGCTGCCGGCCAAGCTGCTCGCGCAAGACCCTGCGGTCAACGGTGGTCGGCGTGTCATGTTCGTGTCGAGCAACGACGCCGGCGCTGAGGCGGCGATGGCCAAGCTGGTCGCGGACCTGGGCTTCGCGCCGGTCCCTCTGGGCAAGGCGAACGAGGGCGGGCTGCTGATCGGTATGGGCGGGCCGCTGATCCTGCAGAACCTCATCAAGCTGAGCTGACTGCCGCCCACGGGTGGCTCACCCACTGCTCTCTTCGGATTGTTCATGCCCCGTTCCATCATCAGCGTCGCCCGGCTCGGCACCCCCTGGGAAACCATCGACCCGTTTCTCGTCTGCGCCTATCACCTCGACCACTATCCACCTGGGAACGCCGACTTGGGACCGGTTGAGCCACCACCTGCCGATACAGGTGCCGGAAAGCCCTGGCGCATGTACTTCGGGCAGACGGTGCCAGGCTTCCCTGCCCACCCGCATCGCGGCTTCGAGACCATCACCATCGTCCGCCAGGGCGTGGTCGACCACTCGGACTCACTGGGCGCCACAGCCCGGTATGGCGCGGGCGATGTGCAGTGGCTGACTGCGGGGCGTGGTGTCGTGCATGCGGAGATGTTCCCTTTGCTGGACCCCCTCGAGCCGAACACGCTGGAGCTGTTTCAGATATGGCTGAACCTGCCGGCGCGCGACAAGATGGCTGAGCCCAGCTTCAAGATGTTCTGGGCCGAGGACATCCCGAGGCATGTTGAAGCCGGCGTCGACGTCACATGCATCGTCGGCGCCTTGCACGGAGTGCACATGCAACAGCCGCCGTCACCGCCTTCAAGGTCATGGGCGTCAGACCCTAGTTCGGACTTGGCCGTGTGGACGTTGAAGATGGCGCCGGGTGCGAGGTGGCAGCTACCGCCTGCCTTGGGTAGTGGCACGCGCAGGCAGCTCCTCTTCTTCAAGGGCTCCACGCTGACCATCGACGGTGAGTGCGTCGACGCGCGTTCTGCTATCGAGGTCGACTGCTCCGCCGTGGTCGAGCTTGTAAATGGGTCCAAGGAAGCCGAGGTACTGCTGCTCCAAGGCCGCTCGATTGAAGAACCCGTCGTGCAGCACGGGCCGTTCGTGATGACCACGCTAGACGAAATCCGACGTGCCTACGAAGACTACCGACACACCCGGTTTGGAGATTGGGCTTGGGGCGTCTACGACCCGAACCATGGCTCGAAGCGGGGAAGGTTCGCTTCAACCGATTGACTTTCGAGGACCGTGGTCAAGCGACTACTCCCATGGGCGAAGCTGCCGGTCGGTGCCAGCAGCGCTCAACGACCGGTCCGGACGGCTGCTGTCGCTGCTGCATTGGCATGTGAATGACTCAGCTCAGCCTGATGCCGAAGTTCGGCGGACTACTGCTTCGCAGCGATTGCCGACGCTCGCGGCCGGCGTGCGTAGGGCAGCAATGTGCCCGAAGCGGCCACCGGCACAGGCCTACCAAGCTGCCCGAAAGCTGCCGCTCAACGTGTGCGCTCAGCGGACGGCGAAGCCGTCCGCTGCAGCAAAGGGTTAAGTGGCTGATTGAACATGGTCACTCGCCGCCCATGTCCAACGCTGCGCGCCGCTCTTTCAGAGCAGGCAGTACCGCATGGAAGTTGCGAACTAGGTCCGCTTCAGACATGACAGGAAACTGAAACCGGAGCTGAAAGACGCCCCAACGTCCGGGAGTCGGACCTGTGATCTGGAGGAAATCTGGCCCCGAGTCTTGCCATGCAATCCCCGCTTGCCGTCCGATGGGGTCAGCGACAAACAAGTCCCCGTTGCGCTTCGGCCATGGCCCAGGCCAGGGAATGCCGATGTATCCGAGGCTCCATCCCTCAAGTTCAGAGGCAGCGATGAGCTTGTCGGAGTCGTAGGCGCTGGTCGCGTCCATGGCTGCCACTTAACGTCGGAGTTCAGCGGGCGGCGAAGCCGTCCGCTGCAGCGAAAGGTTAGAGCGCAGCCGTGCCATTTGCTGCATTTCAGTTGCGGGCGAACAAGCCTGACATCGCGGCTAAAACGAGCAGCACTGCGATGACCGGTGCCGCCAAGAGCGCGGCACCGGCGCGCATAGCAGGCGAGGCAGCAAGCCCGGTTTGATCCGATGCTCCAGCCGCAACTGCGCGACGGCTCCGAACGACCGAGTAAACGCACAGGCAGAGCCCAACGATCGCTGAAACCCAGGCGGCGTGCAGCGACATGACAGACATGATCGCGCTTATAAGGAACAGTGCAGCGGGAAGGAAAACACGAGTCATGAGGGAGTCGCTCTACGTGCGCGCTCAGCGGGCGGCGAAGCCGTCCGCTGCAGCAAAGGGTTGGGCGTCAGGTGCGTGCGCGCACGCTTGGAGACCGCGAGTTCGCTGTGCATTGCTATGGAGAAGCGTGGTGCACGCTCAGACCAATGGCCATGCCGATGCCAACGAAGAGACAAAACAGGCCAAGCGCACGAAGCAGTTTTGCCCGATAGACGTTGCCTTCACTGGTGAAGAAAGACGGCATGAAGAGGGAAAAAGGAACGTACTGACCCCAACGGCGCTCGGGACGAAAGCCGCCCATGGTCTTGACCATGTAGTAGGCGGCGAAGCACCAACTGATGACTCCGCCGACCCAGCACAACGCGAATAGAGCGATAGCTCCGTAGCCTAAGAGCATGCGCGGTTCCATGACGCCCAACGAGGTTGGGCAATAACCCGATTTCTGCGATGCCCGCAGCGGCTGATCACCGTGGATGCTGAGGAATTCTTCATCGTTTGATGCCTCGAGCCGCCGGCCCGATTGGATTGGACCTTATGAATGACCTGCGTGGCGCTTGTGGCGCCTTGCTCGCGTTGYGCACCTTTGCCATTGCTCATGATCGCGCGCCTGTGTTGGCGATTTTCTCGATGTTGTGCACCAGGCAGAACAGCCGCCACTGCGTGCCGACCTTGTCCTTGCCGCGCAGCGTGAAGCGGCTCAGCCGCTTGTTGTGGCGCAGGTTGGCGAACACCGGCTCGACGGTGGCGATGCGCTGGCTGTAGAGACGGCGACCTCGGGGGCTGTCGATGGCTTGGCGCATGCGGTGCAGCGGGTCTTGAGGATCGTCAGGCATTCGGGTGTGCAGCGCCACTGTTCTGCGCGTGGCGTCTGGCCTGCGGATGCATTGAGCGCGCTGCGCGCAGCCCGTGCAATCGCTGGCGCTGGCCTTGAAGTCCTGCCGCAGGTACAGCCCCACCTTGTACAGCGCGCCACTGCTTCGCAGCGTGCAGCCCGCCGGGCAGGTGCAGGTGTTGTCGCGGTGGAAGACGAAGTCGCCTGTGCCGAAGAGGCCCTTGACCTTCGGATTGGGACTCTCGCCGCGCGCTCGCTTGTCGGCGAGCACTTCGCCTTTGGACTTGTGCTTCGCCTTGTACTTGGCCTGTTCTGCGAAGCGCTCGTCGCGCTGGCGCATCGCGTTGTCGGCGATGAGGGCCGGGATGGCGGCCTCGCACAAGGCCTGGACGTTGTCGTTGGAGTGGTAGCCGGCGTCTGCGGTGATCAAGGTGTCGGGCGCGCGCACCGCAGCCGTCGCTTCAATCATGGGCAGCAGCATGTGCTGTTCGGAGCCTGATCCCGTCACCTCGGCGGCCACGATGATCTGGGTCTCGCTGTCTACCGCCGCCTGCGCGGCGTAGCCCTGCATCACACCYTTGCCTGTGGCCATCTTGGCGCTGTCGGGGTCGGTCACGTTGCTCTTGAGTTCCTGGCCACGGTCGTTGCGCCGCGGCTGGTTGCGGGCCACGAAGTCGCGCGTGGCCTGGGCTTCACGGCGCAATTCATCGATGCGAGCCTGGCGCTTGGCGTCAAGCGCTTGCGCGCTGTCGCCGCCGACGTCCTGCGCCTGATGGAGTTCCAGGATCTTGTCGGCCGCCTTGTCCAGCCTCAGCGCCCGATGCTTGAGTTCCTCGTGCGTGCCGCTGCGCTCCTTGCTGGCATTGCTGGGCAGCTTGACCCCGTCGATGGCGAACATCTGCCGCCCGATCAAGCCCATGCGGTCGCAGGTGAGCAGCACCTGGGTGAACAGCGGCTGGATCTGCCCCTTCAACTCGCGCACGAATTTGGCGATGTGGGTGTAGCTGGGCTGGCTGTCGCCGCTGATCGCGATGAACTGCACGTGGTGCAGGCAGGCGTGCTCGATGCTGCGGCTGGAGACCAGGCCTCGGCTGTACGCGAGCAGCACGATCTTGAGCATCACGCGCGGGTCGTAGGCACTGGCGCCGACTTCATCGTTGCTGAACTTGGCATCCAGCGCGCTCAGGTCCAACTCATGATCGACCAGATGATCCAGCACGAACTCGAAGGTGCCGGGTTGGATCTGCTCGGCCAGCACAACGGGCAGAAAGCGGGGACTGCGATCTACGAGCTTGTAGCGTGGCATTGGCGTCATCCGGCTGCAGCGTGATGACTGCGATCGTGCCGACACGGCTGCGTCAGTGACAGTCGGATTTACCGCATGTCGATGGGTTTTTGCACAGCGTCAACGTCCGAGTTGACCGGCGCGCACCGGCAGGACGTTGCACGGCGTAGGCTGGCACTGCCGGTGCATGTCCGTGTCGAACGAGATGTTAGAGCGCACGCCCGTTGTCCTCCCCGTATTCCAAGCCGCTCAAGATTTCATCCTGAAGACGGCGACTAGCTTCTACCTCTATGCGCCAAGTCGGCGAGGCGTCGAACTTCAGCTTGGCCTCGGCGAGGCTGACGCCCGTGACCTCGCAGATGGCTTTGATCGTCGCCACCGGATACGCACCAGCGGCTTTCAGCCTTGCCATCGCAACCTCGAAAGGCGCACCTTCATCTACTGCGGCACGAAGAAGTGGGGAGAAGTCTTCCATGCGCTTTAACGTGAAAGCTCAGCGGGCGGCGAAGCCGTCCGCTGCAGCAAAAGGTTGGGCAGCACTCATGGCTGTCCCACCAGAGAGTTGGAGGGATCAGAAATCACAATTCTGTGCACCTGCTGGAACAACTCATTCACCGCGCTTCCAGTTGCGACACCGCGGAGCTTTCCAAGCAGCGTAGCCTCCGCAACGACCGTGCAGGCCCAAACAACATCTGACCCAAGCGCCAAACGGGCATCAGGCTGCGTATTCGCGTAGTCGTGCACGCTGACGCAACCAACCCACAGCAGAAACGGCTTTCGCTGGACAACCAAGCACCAACCCCAGTCCTCAGGGATTACATCCTCGACAGAGCGGCCCTGGCTGACCAGACGCTTCCGCAGCCAGTGAGATAGCTGCCGACCGAAACAAAAAGGATTCGTCTCCTCATCCTCGCCAGGTTCGATCTCGAACAGCGTGGATTTGAACCAGAACTGGTGGTCGGTCATGCTGCTCAACGGTTGAGTTGAGCGGCGCGGCCGCCGCGGTTTTGGCTTGGCACTTTATCGTCCACGCGTCCGCTCGAACGAGGTGTTAGGCATCACTTTCGACCTCGCCACCAGCGGCGTCGATGATTTCGGATTCGATGAATGCAAGCCTGCCGGCGAGCATTTCCGCGTGTTCAAGCGAAGGCTCCGCTTCGACAGGAATCACATCGTCCAGGGGCAACCCGTGTTTGACAGCGTGGACCCAGCGCGACATTTCAGCGACATACCCGCGAAGCGCTTCGCGCCATGTTGGCGATTCGTCGAGTACAAGGTAGGCTGGCGGAACGTCGCCCACCACCACCCAAAGTGTTGATTCGACACCCGGCTCAGCCGGAGCGAGATCAACCTGAAACACTCCAAGCACCCCCGCGACCGCCCAGTCCAAGCGGACGGCATTCACTTTCCGGCACCAACGCTGGGAGGCAACGAATTCCTCGGCTTCGACAGCGAGCTCGCGCACCTCGGAATCCTTGATCTGTGATGCTTGAATCATGAGCTGAGCTTGAGTGATGCCTAACGTYGGMGYTCAGCGGGCGSCGAAGSCGTCCGCTGCAGCAAATGGTTAAGTCGCAGCATATGTACCGCGGATGAAGTGCACGACGGCGCCGAACATGCCGCCAGCGATTCCGCCTAGAACAATGCCGCCGAACACAGACGCAGCGAATCCAAGCGTCGCACCGACTTGCATGGCCCATTCGCCGGCGATGCCGATGGCGAAACCGCCCCCTAGAGGAGCGCCGAGAAAGACCGCGAACCAAATGCTCGGCAACAGCAAGGCGAGCGCACCGATGCGATTTCCAAGCCGAACGGCTGGGGCTGCCTTGCCCGACAGCTGGCCAAAAGCGAACTGCAACAGCACAAACGCAAAGCCGGCGCTTAGCAACACTGCGGCGGCCAAGGCGAGGAAGGAAAGCGCAGTTGCCATGCGACTTAACGTTGGAGTTCAGTGGCGGCCGGAGGCCGTCCTATGGAATGACCAGTTAGACCGCTTCGCCACAACTCACTGGATCTGCTGCACGGACACCACATGGCGTTCGACTCCCTTGGTCACAGACAACTCGCCGTACTTTGGAGGATAGCAACTCGATTCTGGATTGCACTCGTCCTCGACCACTCGGTAGCGAAGTTCCACCCGCACTGCACCGTCTCGCGTCCTCATACGAACAAGTTTCTGCCATGCGCCAGGCTTAGCTGAATGCAGTGTCGTTGTCTCGACTCCGACGAGACGCCGCCTATGCCCCTCTATGCTGATGGTGGGGTGTTTGACGCCTCCCTTGTTTGGGAGCGCGAGGAGGCATTCCTGTTCCGGAGACGTCGTAACCCAGCCTGTCATAACTTCGAATGCATCCGGATTCGCTAGGAAGCAGTCGGCCAGATTCAGGCTGTGAACTGCCAGCGGCCTCGCGTTGGTCGCGCCTGCACCTAGCAAGGCTAGCGTCGCCAAACAGCAGGAAAGGAGTTGAGCTGGGTCTACGGACATGCGGTCTAACGTCGGAGTTCAGCGGGCGCCGAAGGCGTCCGCTGCAATGAGTGGTTGAGCGTCATGCTAGAACCGATTCTCTGAGAGCCAAGCTGTGAACGAAGAGGCCACCGGTTCGCAGGTCCCGGCATCAAGATCGGCGAAGAGCACCGACGGCTCGCCGCTTTCTCCTCGGTTCCAGCAGTAGAAATCCCCGCATCCGTTGTCACCAAAAACGACGAACCTGGCCGCGTCTACGTACTGCTGGTTCTTCACGATCTCATTGGGAGGCAACGTCCGATTCTTGAACCGCAGCTCTGCACAGCCGCCAAGCGACACGAACTCTCGATAGCTCGCGGGGAAGCGGAATTCAAGTGCGGCTTCGGCTGCGGCCAACTCCTGAGTGAGGACTTCGGGCACGCCTTCGTCACGAGCCGACGCGCCTGTGCTCAAAATCTTCTCGATCTCAGTCATGGGTC
>NZ_JBFUMO010000096.1:0-14658 GCF_054049355.1 Roseateles sp. P5_E11
CGCCTGCTCGATGCTTTCGCCCGGCTCGACCTTGCCGCCCGGGAATTCCCAGTAGCCGGCGTAGACCTTGCCCTCAGGCCGCGAAGTCAGCAGGAACTGGCCGTCAGGCGCGACGAGTACGCCAACCGCCACTTCAGTGATGGGACGTTCGGTCATTCGGCGCGCCCCGCCATGTCACGCGCGAACTGGTAAGCCACACGGCCCGAGCGCGAGCCGCGCTCCAGCGCCCAGATCAGCGCCGGCTGGCGTGCCCCTTCAATGGCGGCGTCGTCCACGCCAAAGTGGCGCAACCACTGCGCCACGATGGCCAGGTATTCGTTCTGGCTGAAGGGGTAGAAGCTGATCCACAGCCCGAAGCGCTCGGACAGCGAAATCTTCTCCTCCACGGCCTCGCCGGGATGGATTTCGCCATGCTCGCCATGGGTGCCCGCAAGGTTGTCGACCATCTTCTCGGGCAGCAGGTGGCGGCGGTTGCTGGTGGCGTAGATCAGCACGTTGTCGGTGGCGGCAGCAACGGAGCCGTCAAGCACGCTCTTCAGCGCCTTGTAGCTGGCCTCGCCTTCGTCGAAGCTCAAGTCATCGCAGAAAACCACGAAGCGCTCCGGGCGGGCCGCAACCTGTTCGACCAGGTCCGGCAGGTCCACCAAGTCGGCCTTGTCGACTTCGATGAGGCGCAGGCCCTGGCTCGAAAACTCGTTGAGCACGGCCTTGATCAGCGAACTCTTGCCCGTGCCCTTGGCGCCCGTCAGGAGCACGTTGTTGGCCGGCTTGCCGGCGACGAACTGGGCGGTATTGCGCAGCAAGCGCTCCTTCTGCGGCTCGACTTCCTGCAGGTCTGACAGGCGGATGCGGCTGACGGCGCGCACCGGCTCAAGCACCAGGGCGCCATGGCGCCGGCGGGCACGAAAGGCGGTGGAAGCAGCCCAGTCGGGCGGCGTGGCGGCGTGGGGCAGAACGGCTTCGAGCCGGGTCAGCAGGCCCTCGGCGCGGGTGAGGAAGGAATCCAGAGCGGCAGACATCGCCGCAGTTTAGGCGGGCAGGCTCAGGCGATCGCCTTGAGCGAGGCTTCGAGCTGCTCCGTCGGCAGCCGCTTGAAGCCCGAGCGGGCATAGCGCTGCAGCCGGCCAATGATGAAGCTGACCCAGACCGAGGCCTGTGCATTGGCCTGCACGGTCGGCGTCAGTGAACCCTGCGCCTCGGCTGCGGCGCGCAGTACCTGGCGCAGCGAGGATTCGATGCGGTCGAAGAACTGGTTCATGCGGGCCACCAGCCGCTCGTTCTCGTAGACCAGGGCGTCGCCCACCATCACCCGCGCCATGCCGGGATTCTTTTCGCCGAACTGCAGGATGACGCTGGCGATGCGCGCGGCCTTGCCAGGCGGCGGCAGGGGATGCGGCGAGTCGGCGATCTGGTTGACCAGGCCGAAGACGCTGCTCTCGATGAAATCGATCAGCGCCTCGAACATCTGCGCCTTGCTGGCGAAGTGGCGGTACAGGGCCGCCTCGCTGACGTCGAGCTTGGCTGCCAGCGCCGCCGTCGTGATGCGGTCGGCGCCCGGCTGCTCCAGCATGCCGGCCAGCACCTGCAGGATCTGCGTGCGGCGCTCGCCGGGCTTGGGGCGCTTCTTGGGGTTGGCAGCGGGGCTGTCGGCGGCGGGCTGGTCGGCGTCCATGCCGGCGATGTTAGGGCCTGTTACAGCCCTAGTCGCGCAGCCAGCCCAGGCGGCGAGCTTCGTAGATCGCTTCCACTTTGGAGCGCACGTGCAGCTTGCGGTAGACCCGCTTGACGTAGGTCATCACCGTGTGCGGCGAGACCTGCATGAACTGCGCGATCTCATCGAAGGTGAAACCCTTGGCCGCCAGGTGCAGCACGCGCGATTCCTGCTCGGACAGGGCGACAACTTCCTCGTCGGCCATCGTCGCGGCCATGGCCTCCGGCGAGGGGCCGGTCGAGTTCTGCGACCCGGGGGCCAGACGCACCAGCAGGCGGCGGGCGATGACGGGGCTGATGGGGCTGCCGCCGGCGCGCAGAGAGCGCAGCTGGCCGGGCAGGTCCAGCGCCAGGCTGTCTTTCAGCAGATAGCCGGTGGCGCCAGCCTCGATGCTGGCGACCACATGCTGCTCATCGCCGAAGACGGAAATGACCATGACCTCGCACTGCGGCCGGGTCTGGGCCGCATGGCGGATCAGCTCGATGCCGCTGCCGCCAGGCAAGTCCAGGTCAACGAGCAGGACGTCGGGCTGCAACTGATCGAACATGCGCCGGCCCTGGGGCAGGTCGGGCGCGATGCCCAGCAGCTCGATGTCGGGCACGCTGCCCAGAGCGTGAGTGAAAGCCTCGCGGAAGCGGGCTTGGTCTTCGACGATCAGGACCGAGAAYGGGGACATGGACTCTGTGGACTTTCCAAACGCGCGGAAGCCGCATTGTCAGGTGAGGATACCCCCTCATCCATGAGCGTCTTCCTTCAGAACAGGGGGTAGCGTAACAAGGCTGCCAGGGAACGCACCCGCTGGGTCACGTAGGCCGGGCGGTGCTGCAGGCGCCGGCCATCGGCCGCCTTGCGCAGCCAGCGCTGCATCCAGACGGTGCGCAGCCCCAGGCTGCGGGCCGATTTCTGGTGGATCAGCGTGTCTTCAACGAGGATGCAGCGTTCCGGCTTCAGCTTCAGGCGTGCCAGCACGATACGGAACATGCGCGTATCGGGCTTGGGGCGGGAGTGGCCGAAGATGATCATGTCCTCGACGCAGATCAGGCGCTCGAAGACGCCGGACAGCCCGATGGCCGCCAGCACGCGCTCGGCATAGCTGCGCGGCGCATTGGTCATCAGCAGCTTGCGCCCCGGCAGGCGGCGCAGCGCGGCCAGGTCATGGCCGTGGCCATGCAGATGGGCCTCCAGCCCGGGCAGGCGATGGGTCTCGCTGAGGAAATGCGCCGGCTTCACGCCATGGTGGCGCTGCAGCCCCGTCAGCGTTGCGCCATAGCGCTGCCAGTAGCGGTTGCGCAGAGCGGCGGCCTGCTCTTCCGTCAGGCCGAGGTAGGTGACCATATAGGCCGCCATCGACGCATTCAGCTCGGTGAACGCCCGATGCGAAGCGTTGTGCAGGGTGTCGTCGAGGTCGAACAGCCAGACCGGGTCGCGAGATTTCGTCACCCACCGATCATCGCAAGTCCTCGCCTTCGGCTCAGACGCGGAACGCGCATTCCGTCTCATCGAGACGAAATCATCGCAAGTCCTCCCCTTCGGCTCAGACGCGGCACGAGCATTTCGTCTCATCGAGACGAAATCATCGTGCCGTAGGCCTGATCGGTCAGTATCTCCAGCAGCATGGCGTGCGGCACACGGCCGTCGATGATGTGCACGGCATTGACACCGCTCTTGGCCGCGTCAATGGCGCCGGCGATCTTGGGGATCATGCCGCCACTGATGGTGCCGTCGGCCACCAGCTCGTCGATGCGGCGCGGCGTCAGTTCGGTCAGCAGCTCGCCGTTCTTGTCCAGCACGCCGCGGATGTTGGTCAGCATCAGCAGCTTCTCGGCCTGCAGCACCGTGGCCAGCTTGGCGGCGACGACGTCAGCGTTGATGTTGTAGCTCTCGTTGTGCTCGCCAAAGCCGATGGGGCTGACGACGGGGATGAACTGGTCGTCCTGCAGGGCCTTCACGACGCTGGGGTCGATGGCGACGATGTCGCCGACCTGGCCGACGTCGTGCTCCTTGGCTGGGTCGTCCTTGTCCATCATCTTGAGCTTCTTCGCGCGGATCATGCCGCCGTCGCGGCCCGTGAGGCCCACGGCCTTGCCGCCGGCGGCATTGATGAGGCCGACGATGTCCTGCTGCACCTGGCCGGCCAGCACCCACTCGACGACTTCCATCGTCTCCTCGTCGGTGACGCGCATGCCCTGCACGAACTCGCCCTTCTTGCCCAGGCGGCTCAAGGCGCCTTCGATCTGCGGCCCGCCACCGTGCACGACGATGGGGTTCAGGCCCACGAGCTTGAGCAGCACCACGTCCTCGGCGAAGTCCTGCTGCAGGGCCGGGTCGGTCATGGCATTGCCGCCGTACTTGATGACGATGGTCTTGCCGTGGAACTTGCGGATGTAGGGCAAGGCCTGGGAAAGGATCTCGGCCTTCTCGCGCGGGGCGATGTGGGAGACGTCGGTGGTGTGGGGGGTGGTCATGCAGCGGACTCCGGAAAGCAGCAGGCGGATTCTAGGGACGACGCCATGGCGGTTGCTCCCATGACCCGCCAGCTTGAGGATGCATCCGGCGCATGCCCGCGGGTCACTTGCCGGCGAAAAACACCTGCCGCACGAAGGCCTTCACATCCGCTCGCGATTGCCGGAAGGCCGATTCGTTGCGCCCGACATGCACGCCCCGGATGACGCAGCTGTCGAAGAACTCCCCAAGCCTCGCCGCGTCGATGGTCGCGCCGGTTCGCTCGGCCGTGATCTTCCACGCCTCGATGTCCCAGCGCAGCACGCCGCAGGGCGCTGCCGACGTGGCCCCCTCCAGCAGGAAGGGCTGGTACATGGCGTCCCAGGAATGCGGCGCCCCGGCGTAGTTGATGGTGCGAGCCGGCGTGCCCGCCTCGGCGTAGCGCTCGGCCAACTGCTCGCAGGGCCGCGCCGTGGCGTAGTCGTCYTCAGCGCCGACGAGGTTGAGCAGCGGCGCCTTCGTCACTCGCGGCGACCAGTAGACCTGGTTGCATCCCGCGTACACCGGGATGTGCAGGGCGAAGCTCAGGTCACTCTTCACCACGGCACGGCGCAGCGGTTCGATGGCGGTCTGGAAGGCCACGCTTCCGCCGCGCGAGAAGCCCATGATGCCGATACGGGAAGCATCGATGCGTGGATGACCGGCGAGCAGCATCAGCGCCTGGAAGGCGTCCATCAGGTCGGCCGAGTAGGGAACAAGCGTCTGGTTCTCCGCCGTGCGCTTGACGCCGCGCGCCTCAAAGACGTGGACGACGAAGGTAGCGACGCCGATGTCGTTCAAGGCGTCGACCCATTGCGACATGCTGCTCTCCACGCCGGCGCTGCCATGCATCAGCACCATGGCCGGGACCTTGTCGCCGGCGCCCCTGGGCAGGCTCAGTTCGCCCCAGACGCGCTGCGCCGCCCAGTTCTGGCGGCGCTCGCGGGCGAGGTCGAACATGGTCTTGGGCGTGAAGCTGTCGAAGTCGATGCGCCCCTGCGTATCGGGTTTCAGGTCCTGGGCCGGCGTCGCGAACGGCAACGCCAGCAACAGCATGGCCAGCAGGCTGGCCGCAACGCGTATCAAAGCGGCATTCATCATGGCACCCATTCTGCGGGGGCCTGCTGCGCGCCGCTGACAATGCCGCCATGCAAGCCAGCGCCTATCTCAAGCTCTCGGTCGCAGTCGCCCTCGTGACCATTGCGCTGAAGACCGCCGCCTGGTGGTGGACGGGCTCGGTCAGCCTGGCGGCCGACGCGTTGGAGTCCCTCGTCAACCTGGCCGGCGCCGTGTTCGCCCTGGCCATGGTGACGCTGGCCGCCCAGCCACCGGATGAAGGCCACCCCTATGGTCACCACAAGGCCGAATACTTCTCCAGCGGCTTCGAGGGCATCCTCATCATCGCGGCCGGCCTGGGCATCCTGTGGGGCGCTGCAGACCGCTGGCAACACCCCCAGGCTCTGGAAGCCATCGGCGTCGGCGTCACGCTGGCCGTCGTCAGCTCGGCGTTGAACGGTGCCATGGCCTGGGCCATGCTGCGCAAGGCACGCGAGGTGCGCTCGGTGGCACTGGAGGGCGATGCGCGCCACCTGATCACCGACGTCTGGACCTCGGCCGGTGTCGTGGCCGGGCTGCTGGGTGTCATGGCCACCGGCTGGCAATGGCTGGACCCGTTGCTGGCCATCATCGTGGCGCTGAACATCCTGCGCGAAGGCGTGCATCTGATGCGCGAGTCCACCGGTGGCCTGATGGACCAGGCCCTGGACGCCGAATCCATGACTCAGGTGATGGCGGTGCTGGACGGCTTTATCCATCCGCACGCCATCCGCTTCGACCACATCGCCAGCCGYGTGGCCGGCCAGCGTCGCTTCATYGACCTGCACATGCACATGCCGGCCAGCTGGACTCTGGGCCGCGCCGCGGCGCTGCGCGTGGACGTCGAGCAGGCGCTGATGAGTGCCGTGCCCGGGCTGCGCGCCAGCATCCAGCTGCTGCCCATGGACGTCGAGGCCCACAACATGGACGAGGAGGACCTGGTTTGATCGCGGTATTGCAACGGGTGCGCGAGGCACGCGTCGAAGTGGGCGGTGCTGTTGTCGGCGCCATCGGCCCGGGCTTGCTGATGCTGGTCTGCGCCGAACCCACCGACAGCGAGGCGACCGCCGAGAAGCTGATCACCAAGGTGCTGAAGCTGCGCGTCTTCAGCGACGACGCCGGCAAGATGAACCGCAGCCTGCAGGACGTGGCCGGCGGCCTGCTCATCGTCAGCCAGTTCACGCTGGCGGCCGACACGAGTGCCGGCAACCGGCCGAGCTTCACGGGCGCTGCTCCGGCGGAGCCGGGACGCCGGCTCTACGAGCACGCGCTGGCGTTTGCACGAAGCCAGCACCCTGTCGTCGCCAATGGCGAGTTCGGTGCCGACATGCAGGTCCACCTCATCAACGACGGCCCCGTCACCATCCCGATACGGATGGTTTAGGGATCCTTGAAGACGAGTTTGCACTGGCGCTTGTAGGCCCACCAGGCCGAGACCGTCGCCGTCATCAACGCCGTGAGCGCCGCCCAGGTCAGCACGGACCGGTAGGACGCCTCCTGTCCGCCATGCTGCAGGGCTTCGATGCCGCCCAGCACGGCGCATGCCAGCACGAACACCTGCAGGAAGCGCAAGAGCCAGAACTTCGCAAGGATCTTCACCACGAGGATCTCCTACCCGATCTCTATCGTCAGCCGCGACAGGCTGCCTGGCACAGGCCGCGCCAGCGCCAGTCCAGCCATGCGGTAGGCGTTCGCGCGCCGCATGGCCGGCAGCTCGGCGCCCGCCTCGTCCCGCACCCGCTCCACACCATATCCGCGCGAGCCGACGCGGTAGGTCAGCTCGAAGCGCAAGTCCGCCAGCACCAGCTGCACGGTGAGCCCGTCCAGCAACGGCGGCATGACAGGATCGACGACGAGGGCGCCCTGCTCCAGCCGCAGGCCGAGCAGCGAGTTGATGACCAGACCCAGCGCGATGCCCGGGCCGCTGGAATAGATGCGCCAGCCGCCGTCCAGCGCCACCTCGCCGGCCAGCGCTCGGCCGTAATGGGCCTGGGCCTCGTAGCGGTCGGGGAAGGCGGCATCGGAGCTGGAGTAGTAGCAATTGGCCTGGCGCCGGCTCGCGCTGGGCACGCGGTCGGTCAGTGCAATCGGGTGGGCCAGCGCGAGCGCCTGCAGGAAGGCTTCGGCGTGACCGAGATGGGCCAGCATCTGGGCATAGCGCAGATGGGCGTGCATGTACATGATGCCGATCTCGCGGCCGAAGAAGGTGCTGGTCTCGGCGCGCTGGAACAGCTGCGACGGGCCGCCGCGATAGGGTAGCGGCGCGTCGAACAGGCGGGCACCATCGGGGCCCTTCAGATGCTGCTCGATCAGCGCGGCCTGGATGGCGGCCTGTTCAGGGGTGAAGAGCTCGTCGATGACGGCATGCATCATCGGCAGCAGGCTGTAGCGCAGGCCGGTGCGGGTGTCCTGCGGGTGGATCCACAGCTCGCGCTCGCCCTGCTCAGGGAAAAGTGCATAGCCAGCGACGACATCGTTCTGCACCAGCAGGCGCTGGAACTCGGCGCGCACGCCCATGGCCTCGGCGGTCAGCGCGGCGGCGTCGTGGGCTCGGCCGATCTGCGTGAAGGCCGTCGCCAGCGTGTGCAGCATCTGGTGGTGCAGCGTGACCGTCCAGGCGCTGCACAGGCGCTCTCGCAGTGCCGGGTCGGCCGGCTGCAGCGAGTCGTTCCAGTCGCCATGCCAGTAGGCGGCCAGCCCCGTGCCGGGTACGACGCGCTGGCGGATCAGCGCCAGCGCCCGCTCCACATGCGCCGCCAGTGTGGCCGGCTCGCCGTCATGGAAGGGCAGTACCTCGTCGAGCAGGCCGGCGTCGCCGCTGGCGATGAGGTATTGCGCCAGGCCCAGCAGCGGCCAGAAGACGATGTCGCCATGCGAGTCGCCGGCACGGATCTTGGCCTCGCGCTCGAAGAACATGAACCACTGCGGCCAATCGCCATCCGGGTTCTGGTTGCTGAAGACACGCAGCAGCAGATCGCGCACCGGTGCGGTCTGGCCCAGGGCCAAAAGCATTTCCAGCGGCCCCTGGCAGACATCGCGCGTGCCCCAGCCACCGCCGGAGTACTGCTCCAGGCCACGCGGTGACAGGTAGTGCACCAGGGCGTTGTGGGCATACCAGGGCAGGATGTCGCTCAGCTGCACCAGGGCCGGGTGCTGCCAATGCGGCAGCGTCAGTGGCTGGGCGGGTGGCGGCGCGGTGTCGAGCAGCTCGCCGCGCAGCGTCAGCGAAAACGCCGACGTCGGCGAGAAGTCGAGGCAGACCAGCGGCTCGCCGCGGCTGACACCGTCGTCGAACAGCCGGCCGTCGTCGCCCACGATGGCCAGGCCCGGCGCGTCGATGACGAGGCCGCCACCGGGAAAGCGCTCCGCCAGCTCGCTGCCTTCGGGCGGCGTGATGCGCAGCCGGCTGCCACTGTGCTCCCACACGGGCTTGAATGGCGCGGCGCCATCGTCACCGCCCACGGCCAGGTTGAGGCTGGCCCGCAGGCGCAGCGCCCGGCCCTTGAGCATGCGCACGCTCAGCGCCATCGCATCCGGCGTGGCGGCGGCCGACGCGACGACCTCGATGACGCCGGCATCAAAGGCATACAGCCAGCGGCAACGCTGCGGCTGGATCTCGAAAGCCGACGGCAGGCCGAGCAGCAGCCAGTCGCTCACCTGTGGCTGCACGAACAGCCGCAAACCGGCCGTGCCGAACAGGCCGAGCAGGCTGCGCTGCGTGGACAGCAGGCGGTTGATGCTGACATGGCCCTGGGTCAGCATGGAATGGAAGACGCCGCCCATCCAGCAGGTGGACGTCAGCGCGCCCTCGTCGGGCACGAGATGGTCGCCGCTGCGCAGGATGTGGCCGTGGGGCCGCTGCACCAGCAGTTCCTTGGCGCGCAACACGACGTGGGTCGCCTCGCCGGTGAAGAAACTCAAGCGCTGGTTGCCCTGCCATTCCTCATGGCGACGCTCGCCGGGGATGTAGGCGGCCAGGTCCTCGTCGCTGAAGTCCTGGCTGGCCAGCATCGATGCGCTGGCGAACAGGCTGGGCGCCGGCAAGAGGCCCGGCGCGTCCAGCATGTTGGATGGCTGGGCCTCGGGCAGCGCCAGCAGCGTGGGCAGCCGGGCCAGGTCGGCATCGCTGCTGGCCCCGGGATGATGGGCTTGCAGCGCCAGGAAAAAGCCCGCCGCCGCGCGCTCACCGGGCGCGAGCGGCAGTGCCTCGTCCTGCAACCCGACCAGGGCGTGCTCGTGCTGCAGGCGCTGACCCGGCAGGCCGCTCAACAGCCCGGGCGGCAAGGCGCCCTCACGCGCGGCATGGCCCCAGACCTGGCTGGCATCGGTCGCAAAACTCTCCGCGCGGCGCAACGAGCCGGCCAGCAGCCAGGGGTGCTTGCCGCCCTGCGCCTGGTTCTGGCGCGCGGCCAGCAGCACGCCGTGGCCGGGGTGYTGCAGCGGCTGCAGGTCGATGTAGTGGCTGACGTAGAACTCGTTGGTACGCGCGGCGCCATAGTCGGCCAGGCCCACGTCCTGCACCAGCACGGGTGCGATCTCGCAGGCGGTGTCGCTAACGTTCGCGGCCTGCAGATGCCAGAACAGCACGGCCTCATCTGCGGCCAGGCGCAGTTGCAGGCGCAGGGCCAGGCCGTCCCACTCACCGCGCATCTCGAAGGCACCTTCGTCGGTGTGCGCGCTCAGCGGCGAGAGCGGCCCCAGCAGCGCTGCGATGCGCCAATTGCCGCCCGCATCGCGCCGGCGCAGCCAGACATTGGCCGGCCCGCCTTCCAGCTCGTTGCCGGGGAAGAGGTTGAGCATCAGCGCCGGCCCGAACATCAGGCGGCGCAGCGCGCCATGGGACAGCAGCTCGGCCTCAAGGCCGACTTTGTTGCCAAGGGAGTGAACGGTCATGTTTGTCGCTGCGCCAACAGCCAGGGCAGCAGTCCAGGATCTTGATAGGCCGGCGTCCAGGAGTCGTGGCCGACACCGGGGTAGATGGTCAGTGATGCAGTGCCACCGGCCGCGCGCAGCGCCTCGACACAGGCGATGTGCGGCGCCAACGGCACGACTTGGTCCTGCTCGCCGTGATAGCCGCGCACCGGCACGCCGCGCATGGCGGACACCTTGGCCGGGTCGCCAAAGCCGCAGACAGGTGCGATGGCCGCGAGGTCGCGCGGGAAGGCCGTGGCCCAGTGCCACACGCCGAAGCCGCCGAGGGACAGGCCGGTACCGACGCAGCGCTGCGGATCGATATTGAGCCTGGCCTTGAGGGCGCCGAGCAGCTTGTGCAATCGCTCGGGGTCCCAACGCAGGTTGTCCTCGAGCTGCGGGCTGACAACGATGCACGGATAGTCGGCGCCGACGGCGACCAGCTTGGGCGGGCCGTGGACCTTGACCTTCTCCAGGTCGGTGCCACGCTCGCCCGAGCCGTGCAGAAAGACAACCAGCGGCCAGGCTTCGGTGCGTTGGCTGTATTCGCGCGGCAGCCAGATCCAGAAGCGCTGGCCTTCGAGCTCCCAGGCGCGCTGCTCGCCGGCGGCCAGGCCGGCAGGCGTGGGCGGCAAGGCCGCGCAGGCGCTGAGCAGAGCCGGTGTCGTCAACAGCAACTGGCGGCGGTTCATCGTCATGGTGCGGGCTCCAGCTGGATGGTGGTGGCGTTGGCGGGCAGGGGCAGTTCGCGGTCCTGCCAGCTCAGGCCCTGAGTCTCGACGTTAGCGCGCGGCAACCGCTCCGTACCCGGCCAGGCCAGGCGCAAATCACCAGGCAGTCGTTCGGGCCGGCGGTCGATATGCAGCGTCCAGCCGCCATCGGCGCGTTTGAGCAAGCGATAGTCCAGCCGCCCCCAGGCCGTGGACAGGCCGGCCACGCCGATGTCGCCCGCCATGCGCCAGGCGGGCGAAAGGCCAGCGCCGAGCACGAGGCTGCCGGTGGCTTCGCGCTCGTAGGCCAGCAGGTCCAGGGCCGCGCGCAGGTAGTCGGACGAGATCCAGGCATGCGGCATGTCGCCCAGGAAGCGGGCCTCGCGCGCATCGGGCCGCACCACCTCGGCCCACTGGTTCCAGCCCATCGGGCGCTGGTGCGTGAAGAACCAGGCCAGCAGCCGGTGCGCTTCATCCACCCGACCCAGGCGCACCAGGGCGCTGACATTGCGCAGTTCGTAGGGCGTGTAGTCCGCCCAGGCCTTGCGACCCGTGATGCGGGCCTCGGCTTCCGACACATAGCGGTCGAAGGTGCCGCGCAACAGCTCGGGTGGCAGCTTGTCGGCCTGGGCCGGGTTGAGGGCCATGGTCGTCGACGTCGCGTCGAAGTCGCCGCGGTCGGCGGCGCCGGYGATGTGGTTCAGCTGGTAGTGCCGGGCGGTCGCAGTGATGGAGGCGCCCAGTTCGGCCTCGAACTCGTCACGCGACACCGCCCAGCGCACGGCCTGCGCGGTGTCACCCAGGGCCTGGGCAATCTGCACCGCGTCCTTGTTGCCGCGCAAGGCCCAGAAGTCGTCCCAATAGGAATAGGCCGGCTTGTCGCTGTAGCCCTCGTGGCTGATGGACGGCGGCATCAGCCCCTTGAAGCGCGGGTCGGCACCCGGCTTGCGTTCACTCTGGCGCAGGGCCTCCATCCACGCCACGACGCGCTGCACCTTGGGCCAGTGGCGCTCCAGCAGCGCGCGATCCTGGGTGTGACGCCAGAGCTCGGCGACGGCAAACAGGTATTGGCCGTGGCTGTCGTTCTCGACGACGGGGTCGGCGCCGCGCTGGTCGACGCAGCAGGGCACCTTGCCCGACTCGAAGATATAGCCGCCATACCAGTCGACGAACTCGCGCGCGGCCTGGGCCTCACCCATGCGCACGAGGCCGGCCACCATCATGGCGCCATCGCGCACCCACGAGCGGGCATAGGAGCGCGTGCCGGGGCGCAGTGCGGGGCCGTCGCGGGACACGAGGATCTGCGCCAGCGCGCTGCGCATGGTGTCGGCGATGGGCTGGGCCTGGGGCGGCAGGTTCAGTTCCAGCACGCCGAGGCGGTCGCGCCATTGCGCGGCGGCGACGGCCAGGCGGGTGTCGAGGGCGCCCGCATCACCGCCCATCACCCAGCCCAGGCTGCGTGCCTCGCCCGGTGCGAGTTCGATGTCGAAGCGCATCAGCGCGGAGGGCAGTTGCTCGGCGTCCGCCAGTTGCGTGAGGGGCGGCGCCTGCAGCAGCGTGGCGAAGCCGGGGCCGGCGCTCCACGATGCGGCGCGCACTTCGGCCGGCGTCTCGCGTGGCTGGAGGGCCAGGCCGGCAGCAGTCAACTTGCCATCGGCCCAGGCCACGGTGGGCAAAGGACTGATGCCTCCTTGTGTCGACAGGAATTGCTGCGGCGGGTTGACCTGCCAGGGGCGCAATGCCAGCAGCAGCGAGTAGCGCTGCGGTTTGCTGGTCGGGTTGCGCAGCGTGTAGCGGGCCAGCAGCTGCGGCGCCTTGGCCGGGCCGTCGGCGCCGGCTTCGACGCGCAACTCGACGTCTGCATGCTGCCACCGCACGACCGGCAAGGCGTGCTCGATGAGGCTGTGCCCCGTGCGCACCTGAGCCCAAGTGACGAGACGACCATCAGCCAGGCGCACGGTCGGCTCGATGCTGGGGCCGCCGCGGGTCAGCTCGATGGCGCCGTCCTCGCTGACCAGGCCGGAGCGCTGGGCACCGCCATCCACGCCGACGACGGTCCAGTAATTCTGTTCGCCGAGGAAGGCCCGCGGCAGCTCGCCGCGCGGCAGGGACTTGGCCAGCTCAGCGACGGCGGCGTTGCGGTCCGGCCATTGCGCGGCGTCACGCAACTCGACCTCAGGCGGCTTTTTTCCTTCGTAACGCAGACGCAGCCAGCGCCATTCCTGCTCGCCGAGGAACAACGCGCGGCCGGGCTGGGTGGACAGCGTCTTCCAGCGCCGGTTGTCGTCGGAGACCTCGATGCGCATGGCCGCGCCGCTGGCAAACCACAGGCCGTTGAACTCGCGCAAGGTCTGGAAGTCCAGCGTCATCTCGCTGGCGCCCAGCCTGCGGCGCGGCTCGGGCCAGGCCTTGGGTGCGGGCTCGCGCGGCTCCAGGCCCAGGGCGCCGACGCACAAGGCCCCTGCCCCGCCGCCCTGCTGGCCGGCGACGACGACGAACTCGATGAACTGGCTGCGCTTGAGCACGCGGTCCTCGGTCGGCCCCCAGGCGAAGGCGACGTGGCGGCGCTTGAAGCGCGTCTCGGTCAGCGTGTCGGGTAGGGTCAGCGCCGGGCGATTGATCCACCAGACGTTGTCGCCGCTGGCGTCGACGAACTTGATCTGCACGTCGTTGCCGGTGGTCTTGCCCTTGAGCTGGGTCGTCAGCGCGAAGTCGGCCGGCCAGTCCAGCGGCAGTTCGCGGCGCAGGACGGCATAGCCCGACACGCCGGCAAAGTCGTAGTCGAGGCAGAGGGAGTCGTCGCGAGAGTCTTGTCGAAGGGTAGCCTTGACCTGGTCGGAGGCGGTGGCTTTCCAGCGGGTGGCGTCCTTCATGTCATCGAGGATGGCGGCGTGAGACGCAAGGCACGCGAGCAGGGTGCAAGTCAGCAAGACGTAGAGAAACCTTCTCATGGCTTGGCGGCTGCAGGTTGAGAGGTAAGGCCCATGCCGGGAGTTCGCCCCGGCGGGCGACCTACTTTCTTGTGCGAACAAGAAAGTAGGCAAAGAAGTCGCCCCCGAACCGCCCGCCCCTTTGCTTCGCAGCGGGGTGCCCTGCGGTACTCAGCCCTTGAGGCCCCGCGCAAAACTCCCTTCGCTACGCTGCGKTCAAACAGTTGCGCGGAGTCAGTTCTTGAGGCGCGCTGCGCGCGCGGCCTCAAGGTCTTGCGTTCCTCGGCGGGCTCAAAGGGGGGGAGAAAACCACCTCGGTGCGAACGGCTTTCGGGTTTGGCTGTTGGCTGTTCGGCTGTTTCGAGAACTCCCCTTCTAAACCGCCGAGAAGCGCAGGAGCCCGGGGCGCGAGCRCAGCGAGCCTCAAGCTCTGACTTCGCGCCCCTTTGTTTGAACGCAGCGTAGCGAAGTGAGTTGGGCGCGGCCCCGGGTTCAGAGCATCGCAGGGAACCCCGCAGGGGCGGTTTCGCAGGGGCGACTTTTTGCCTTCTTTTTGGTCGCTCAAAAAGAAGGTCGCCCGCCGGGGCGAACTCCCGGCTGGGCATAGGCACAAAGCCACTGCAACGGGCCGTCATTTCACACTCCMCATCAACAGCCCCTGCATGTAATACCTCTGCAGCGCCACAAACAACCCCAGCACCGGCAGCACGGTGATCACCGCCCCCGCCATCATCAGCTCGCTGTCGTTCACATGCTCCCGCGACAACGCAGCCAATGCGACTGGCAGCGTGTGCATCTCGCCATCCGTCAACACGATCAA
>NZ_JBFUMO010000097.1:0-14656 GCF_054049355.1 Roseateles sp. P5_E11
GTTCGTGACCTGTCGACAGGCAAGAACACGACCATCGCGCTCGACGTTCCCGAGTACTTCACCCTGGATTACCAGGGCACGTACAAGTGGAGCAAGGCGCTGGAACTTCGTCTGGGCGTCACCAATCTGCTGAACAAGGCGCCGCCGCTGACGCTGCGTGATTCTTCGGGCCATCAGGTCGGCTATGACCCGCGTTACGCCAGCCCGCTGATGCGTACCGTCTACGTGACCGGCAGCTATAGCTTCTGATGACGTGATGCGCCGGCTCCGTGCCGGTGTCTGCAAGGCCCGCCTCGGCGGGCCTTTTTCATTTCGGCTGCGAAAATAGGCGCACTCCCGACCTCCGCCATGACAGCCATCACTTCAGATCCCGACGTTCTCATCATCGGCGCCGGCCCCGCTGGCAGCGCCTGCGCACGGGTGCTGGCTCGGTCGGGCGTGGATGTCCTGCTGGTCGACCAGCACCCGCCCGGCCGCGACAAGATCTGCGGCGACGGCCTGATCCCGGACGCCCACAAGGCCCTGGCCCGCCTGGGCCTGCTGGACGACGTCATGCGACGCGCCCAGGCCGTGGCCCATGTGGGCTGCATCGGCCCGCGGGGCGGCCGCATTGACGTGCCAGGCTCACTGGCGGTGCTGCCGCGCAAGGAGCTGGACGCGTTGCTGCTGAGCGCCGCCCGGGAGGCGGGCGCACGCTTCGAGCAAGCACGCTTCGAGGCGCCGTTGGAGACCGATGGCCGCGTCGTCGGCGCGCGGCTCAAGCGGGGCGATGAGATCGTCGAGGTCGCCGCGCGATGGGTCGTGCTCGCGACCGGTGCCGTGCCCAGGGCGTTGACCGCGGCCGGCATGTGCGAGCGCCACACGCCCAGCGGCGTGGCCCTGCGCGGTTATGTGAAGGCGCCGCAGATGGTCGGCAGGATCAAGGCGCTGGAAGTCGTCTGGGACAAGTCGGTGCGGCCCGGCTATGGCTGGATCTTCCCGGCGCCGGATGGCCACTTCAACATCGGCGTCGGCGTGACGGACAGCCACAAGGATCTCGGTGGCGGCAAGGGCCAGAAGAAGGACGTCAATCTGCGCGCCATCTTTGATGCCTTTGTCGCCAAGTACGCGCCGGCGGCCGAGCTGATGCGGGTCGGTGAGCTGGTCGGTGAGCTCAAGGGCGCACCGCTGCGCTGCACGCTGACCGGCGCCACCTGGGCGCGCCCCGGCCTGCTCGTCACCGGCGAGGCCGCCGGAAGCACCTACTCCTTCACCGGCGAGGGCATTGGCAAGGCCATGGAGACCGGCATGCTGGCGGCCGACGCCATCCTGGCGCACACCGACGATGCGGCGGCCCGCGCCACCTACGAGGCCGCGTTGACGGCCCTCAAGCCCAAGTTCGACCTCTACGAGCGCGCCAACCGCGTCAACGCCCACCCCTGGCTGGCCGACCTGCTGATCTGGCGCGCGAAGAAGAGCCCGCGCCTGCTCAGGCGCATGAGCGGCGTGCTCAACGAGACCAGCAACCCGGGCAATCTCGTCAGCTTCAAGGGCATCAGCCGACTCTTTTTCGAGTAGTCCTGATCAGTTGGGGACAGAGCGTGGCGCTGCGCGCCAAGGTCCGTCCCGCAAGGTCATCAGACGCGCTCGACGATGAGCGCGATGCCCTGCCCGACGCCAATGCACATCGTGCACAGCGCATAGCGGCCGCCCGTCAGCTCGAGCTGGTTGATTGCCGTCGTCACCAGGCGTGCGCCGCTGGCACCGAGCGGATGGCCCAGCGCGATGGCGCCGCCGTTGGGGTTCACGCGTGCATCGTCGTCCGTCAGGCCCAGGTCGCGCAGCACGGCCAGGCCTTGCGCCGCGAAGGCCTCGTTCAGCTCGATGACGTCCATCTGAGCCAGCGTCAGGCCCGTCAGCGCCATGACCTTGCGCGTCGCCGGCGCCGGGCCTATGCCCATGATGCGCGGCGCGACGCCGGCCGTCGCCATGCCGACGACGCGTGCGCGGGGCTTGAGCCCATGGCGTGCGGCTTCCGCCTCGCTGGCCAGCAACAGCGCGCAGGCACCGTCGTTGACGCCGCTCGCATTCCCAGCCGTCACCGATCCGTCGGGCTTGACCACGCCCTTGAGCTTGGCCAGCGCTTCGATGCTGGTCTCGCGCGGGTGCTCGTCCAGCACCACGCGCAGCGGGTCGCCCTTCTTCTGCGGCACGTCCACCGGCACGATCTCCCGCTCGAAGAAGCCGCGCTTCTGCGCTGCGATGGCTTTCATCTGCGAGGCCAGCGCCATGCGGTCCTGGGCCTCGCGCTCGATGCCGAAATCGGCGGCCACGTTCTCCGCCGTCTCGGGCATGGCGTCGACGCCGTACTGCGCCTTCATCTGCTTGTTGATGAAGCGCCAGCCGATGGTCGTGTCGTAGACGGCGTTGGCGCGGCTGAAGGCGCTCTCGGCCTTGGGGCTAACAAAGGGCGCGCGGCTCATGCTCTCGACGCCGCCGGCGATCATCAGCCCGGCCTCGCCGGCGCGGATGGCGCGCGCGGCGGTGCCGATGGCGTCCAGGCCCGAGCCGCACAGGCGGTTGACCGTGCTGCCAGGCACATCCACCGGCAGGCCAGCCAGCAGCGCGGCCATGCGGGCGACGTTGCGGTTGTCCTCGCCAGCCTGGTTGGCACAGCCGTAGATGACATCGGCCACTTGAGCCCAGTCGACATTCGCATTGCGCGCCATCAGCGCCTTGATCGGCAGCGCCCCGAGGTCATCGGTGCGAATGGAGGACAGCGCGCCGCCATAGCGGCCGAAGGGCGTGCGAATCGCGTCGCAGATGAAGGCTTGATTCATTTGAGATAGGGGCTCACGCGATAACGCTCGCCGCGATAGTGGTGATCGAGTCGGTTCAGCAGCGCGGCGACCGGTGCCGAGCCCCAGAAGGCCAGCCATTCGAAGGGCCCGGCCGGATAGTTGACGCCGAGCTTCATCGCCGCATCCGCGCCGGCCTCGTCGCAGACGCCCTGGGCGACGGCATCCGCCGCCTCGTTGATCAGCATGGCGATGGTGCGCGCGACGACCAGGCCTGGCAGGTCAGCCACGGCGCGCGGCACCAGGCCCAGGCGGGTCAGCCATTCAGCGGTCTGAGTGTCGCCGGCATAAGCGATGTCGCCGGTCGGCGCCAGTGGCAGATCGAAGATGGCCGTGCCCGGGCCGAAGTCGCGGGCGCGCCGGCCGTCGGTCAGGCGCAGCTGGCGGCCGTCGACGGCCAGGCCGACCCAGTCGCTGTCCAATTCACGCACAGCCTCGGGCAGATTGGCCACGAAGCGCTCAGCCAGGGCGCCACGGCCATGCACAACGAGACGGGCCGCCCGCGGCGGCGCAATGCTGACGGCCGGCAGGGCCGGCGCGCCCTCGGGGTAGCGGTAAAAGCCCCGCCCGCTCTTGCGGCCGAAGAAGCCGGCGTCGACCAACTCCTGCTGCACCAGCGACGGCGTGAAGCGGCGATCAAAGAAGTTGGCCGCGAAGACCGAGTTGGTCACGGCGAAGTTGGTGTCATGGCCGATCAGGTCCATCAGCTCGCAGGGCCCCATGCGGAAGCCCGCGGCTCGGAGGACCGCGTCGATGAGCTCGGGCGCCGCAGCGCGGTCCTGCAGCAGCATCAGCGTCTCGGCGTAGTACGGCCGGGCGATGCGGTTGACGATGAAGCCGGGCGTGGAGCGCGTGTGCACCGCCGTCTTGCCCCAGCGGCCGGCGAGGTCGAAGACAGCCTGCGCGACCTCGGGCGACGTGCCCAGGCCGGACACGACTTCGACCAGCTTCATCAACGGCACCGGGTTGAAGAAGTGCATGCCGACAAGGCGCTCGGGCTTTTGCATGCCGCGCGCCAGCGCCGTCACCGAGATGGACGAGGTGTTGGWGGCGATGACGGCCTCGGGCGGCAGCAGCGCTTCCAGTTCAGCAAACAGCGCGCGCTTGACGTCGAGGTTCTCGACGATKGCCTCGATGACGAGATCGGCCGGTGCCAAGGCCTCGACCGGTGTGATGCGCGCCAGCGCCGCCTGCGCGGCATCGGCCGTCAGCCTGCCCTTGGTGACCAGGCCGTCCAGCATGGCCGAGAGCTTGCTCTTGGCGGCCTCGGCGGCACCGGGGCGGGCGTCGAAGAGCGCCACTTCATGGCCGGCCTGGGCGGCCACCTGGGCAATGCCGGCGCCCATCAGGCCAGCGCCGACGACGAGGATGCGCGAGTTGTTCAAGGTCATTCGGGGGCAGTCCAGTTGGGCTTGCGTTTGCCGAGGAAGGCTGCAAAGCCTTCACGGGCCTCGGCTGTCGTGCGCACACGGGCAATGGTTTGAGCGGTCAGCTCGCGCACCTCGGCCGTGACCGGGCCGGGCGCCAGGCGTGCATAGAGCTGCTTGATCTCGGCCTGCGCCTGCGGGCCGCAGGCGAGCAGGTCGGCCACGAGGGCATCGACGGCGGTGTCCAGGCCTTCTGCCGGCACGACGCGCTGCACAAGGCCAACGCGCAGCGCCTCGTCGGCGCCGATGCGGCAGGCCATCAGCGCCAGCCGCCGCGCCTCGCGCAGGCCGACGGCATTGACAAGATGCGGGCCGATGACCGCGGGCAGGATGCCCATGCGGGCCTCGCTGACCGCGAAGCTCGCGGCGTCGGACGCGACCGCCATGTCACAGGCACAGACGAGGCCGACGCCGCCGCCGAGTGCCGCACCCTGCACTCGGGCGATGGTCGGCTTCGGGGTCTCGGCAATACGCGCCAGCATGGCGGAGAAGCGGCGGGCATCGGCGAGGTTGTCGTCCTGCGACGCCGCGGCCGCGCGCTGCATCCACTGCAGGTCCGCGCCGGCGCTGAAATGTTTGCCCGAGCCAGCCAGCACGACGACGCGCACGCCGGCGTCGTCGCCGAGCAGCGCAAAAGCCGCGTCGAGCTCGGCGATCAGCGTCTCATCGAAGGCATTGAACACGGCCGGCCGGTTCATCGTCAGCAGGGCCACGCCGTCGTCGCGGCGCTGCAATTCAAGGGAGGTCCAGGAAGGCATGCGGGCATTCTGCACTTTTCCCGACCGATCGGTCGACTGTGCCATTCAAGCGCCCCAGTCCGCCGTTCGCCCGCCCACTGCGGCAGGCGGGGCACGCCGCCTCCTAGACTGCAGCCATGCCTCGCCTCGACGACTACGTCCAATGGTTCTACCCCGGTTCGCGCCGCGTCTTCAAGCCCGAGGAGCTGGCCCGCGCCGGCTCGCAGCCCTGGCCGTCGGGCATTGACCAGTACGTCTTCGTGAACGTGGTGCTGCTGCTGGCCGCGTTCTCGCATCAGATGTCCAAGGGCACACGACCGGTGGCGTGGCTCCTGTCGTTGTTCATCACGTCCGTCGCAATGGCTGTGGCGCGCGGGCTCTGGCGCAACCCTAGCCGGCGCCGCCTCAACATGGCCTGCTACGGTTTTGCAGCGGTCGTCGCCGTGGCCTTCGTCGTGCTGATCAAGACGGGCTGGCGCGAGATGGCCGTCGATCACGCCGCGCTGGCCGTGGTGGTGATGACCGCCATCCTGTCGGCCTGGTGGGGGTTGACCGTCTACCGCGTCGACCAGATCGAGGCCCGGCTGCGCGAGCTGGCCGACCAGGACGCCGCGCTGCGCCTGCAGACCCGCCTGGCCGCCGCCCAGATCCAGCCTCATTTCCTGTTCAACACGCTGGCTTCGCTGCAGCATTGGGTGGACACCGGCGACGCCCGCGCCGCACCCTTGCTGCGTGACTTCACGGCCTATCTGCGCGCCACGCTGCCGATGTTCGAACGCGAGCTGCAACCGCTGGCCGACGAGGTCGAGATGGTGCGCCGCTACCTGACCATCATGCAGGCGCGGCTGGGCGCGCGGCTGGCCTTCAGCATCGACGTGCCAGCCCACCTGGACGCTGAACTTCCACCCGGCATCGTGCTGACCCTGGTGGAGAACGCCATCGCCCACGGCATCGAGCCGCAGCTGCGCGGCGGCCACCTGGAGATCGCTGCACGCCAGGAGGCCGGCCGCCTTGTGCTGACCATCAGCGACGACGGCCCCGGCCTCGCGCCCGGCTGGACCGAGAGCATCGGCCTGTCCAACACGCGCCGCCGCCTGGCTGCCGCCTTCCCCACCGCCACATTGACCTTGGCCGATGCCCATCCCGGCTGCGTCGCCACCCTGACCCTATGAACTCCACGACCGCCCTGATCGCCGACGACGAGGAAGCCCCGCGCGAGCAGCTGCGCGCGGCGCTCACCCGCCTCTGGCCCGAGCTGGACATCGTCGCTGCCAGCATGAATGGCGCCGAGGCCTGGGACGACTGCCTGGCCCATGAGCCGGCCATCGCCTTCCTCGACATTCGCATGCCCGGCCTGACCGGTCTGGAGGTGGCGCGCCGCCTGTCGGCGCTGGCCGCACCGCCGCTGATCGTCTTCGTGACCGCCTTCGACGACCAGGCCCTGGCGGCCTTCGATGCCGGCGCGGTGGACTATGTGCTCAAGCCCGTGGACGACATGCGCCTGGCCCAGACCCTCGCCCGCCTGCGTGCCCGCATCGCCCAGCCGGCGCCCGACACGGCGGCCCTGCAGCGCCTGCTGGCTGGTCTCGTGCCGCACAAGCCGGCACCGCGGCCCATCCAGGCCAGCGTCGGCCGCGAGGTGCAGCTGATACCGCCCGACGAGATCGTCTACTTCGAAGCCGATGCCCGCTATACCCGCGTCGTCCACCACGGCGGCGACGCGCTGATCCGCACGCCGCTGCGCGAGCTGCTGACCCAGCTCGACCCGGAGCAGTTCTGGCAGATCCACCGCAGCGTGCTGGTCAACAGCCGCTGCATCGCGCGCGCCATCCGCATCGACGAGGGCAGCATGGTCGTCACGCTGCGCGGCCGCGACGAGAAGCTGCCCGTGTCGCGCCAGTTCCAGGCCCTCTTCAAGGGCCAGTAAGCGCTGTCGCCCGGGCAAACCCTGGGGGAACAGGTCATGTCGAGTCAGACAATCCGCGCCACTCCAGATGCCCCTAGTTCTTGGGGTCACCCTCCCAGACCGCTGCCATGCCCCTGCCGCTGCCCAACCCGCGCTTCGACCACTTCTACCGCTACGACGAGCTGACGGCCCTGCTGTTCGCCTACGCCGAAGCCCGCCCCAACCTGGTGTCGGTGCGCTCGATCGGCAAGAGCTACGAGGGCCGCGACATCTGGGTCATCGTCGTCACGAACCTGGCCAGCGGCATGGACATCGACAAGCCGGCGATGTGGATCGACGGCAATATCCACGCGGCCGAGCTGACCGCGTCGACGACCTGCCTGTACTACGTGCACCACCTGCTGAAGGAGCACGGCGGCACGTCGGCCGAGGCCCAGCAGATCAACCGCCTGCTGGACACGCGCACCCTCTACATCGTGCCGCGCCTGAACCCCGATGGCGCCGAGCTGGCCCTGGCCGACCGGCCGCGCCACATCCGCAGCTCGACCCGGCCCTATCCCTACACCGAGGAAGCCGTCGACGGCCTGACCATCGAGGACGTCGATGGCGACGGCCGCATCCTGACCATGCGCGTGCCCGATCCGCACGGTGGCTACAAGAAGCACGCTGGCGACCCGCGGCTGATGGTGGCGCGCGAGCCCGGCGAGCAGGGCGGCGAGTACTACCGCCTCATCCCCGAGGGCTTCATCAAGAACCACGACGGGCTGACGGTCAAGGTCAACGCCGACCGCGAAGGCCTGGACCTGAACCGCAACTTCCCCGGCGAATGGCGCCAGGAGTTCCAACAGCTCGGTGCCGGCCCCTACCCGACCAGCGAGCCCGAGGTGCGGGCCATGGTGGACTTCATCACCCAGCATCCCAACATCGGCGCGGCCATCAGCTATCACACCCACAGCGGCGTCATCCTGCGCCCCTGCGGCACCCGCAGCGACAACGACATGACGCCCGAGGACCTGTGGTTGTTCCAGAACTTCTCGGCCCTGGGCGAGAAGCACACGGGCTACCCCGCCGTCAGCATCTACGAGGATTTCCGCTACCACCCCAAGGACGTCATCACCGGCACCCAGGACTGGGTCTACGAGCACCTGGGCGCGCTGTTCTGGGTCGTCGAGCTGTGGTCGCCAAGCAAGGAGGCCGGCCTCGAGGTCAAGAAGTTCATCGACTGGTACCGACAGCATCCGGTGGAGGACGACGTCAAGCTGCTGAAGTGGAGCGACGAGCAATGCGGCGGCAAGGCCCATGTCGAATGGACGCCCTTCCAGCATCCGCAGCTGGGTTCCGTGGAGATCGGCGGCTGGGACAAGATGAACTACTGGCGCAACCCGCCGCCGGCCCTGCGCGAGCGCGRGGCGGCGCGCTTTCCGGCCTGGATGACGCAGATCGCCATGAGCCTGCCCAAGCTGGAGCTGATCCGCACCGAGGTGCGGGCGCTGGGCCCCGACATGTGGCGGGTGCGCATGGCCGTGGCCAACGCCGGCTATCTGCCGGCCTATGTGACGCAGCGGGCGCTGGAGCGCAAGGCGGTGCGCGGCGTCATGTTCGAGATCCACATGCCCAGCGGCGACCCGGCCATCAGCCTCGTCAACGGCAAGGAGCGCATGGAAGGCCCGCAGCTCGAAGGCCACGCGCCCAAGCAGAGCCAGTTGGCCTTCCTGTTCAACAAGCAGCCCACGGGCGACCGCGCAGTGGCGGAGTGGGTGGTGCGCGCGCCGGTGGGGACGCGGCTGGCGCTTTCGGCGAGTGCGGAGCGGGCCGGGGTGGTGAGGACGGAGGTGGTGCTGGATTGACGAGAAGTCGCATCCCTGAGACCTTCGCATCAACGCTACATGCGGCGGCCAGTGCGCTTGCCGAGCGCGGAGAACGTGTCCTCCGCTCAGTTCTGAAATGCCGGCGAGCTCGGCACCGCAACGGCCAATGAAGCAGCAACTTGGGGGCGCGCCGAGCTCACTGCCGTTGCCGAATCACCAGCAAGCCCATCAGGCAAGCGCCACAAAAAAGCATTGACGTTGTGCCGGGTTCAGGAACTGGCGCCGCTTGCTGTTCAGCGTTCGCAAACATGGTTGTGTAAATGGTCTCCTCGCGCGACCACCCGTTTACAAACGTCACCGAGAGCGTCCTAGCTTCGGAAAAGGAAAAGGAGCCGCCTTCCTCATCTATTGACTTTTGCAAGACATCTGCCACAGGAAAATTTATCAGGGTCGAGACGTTGATGTATGCGGTGGCGAGAACCGTGTTGTGAAAGGTCTGGACGCCGGCAACTCCGGAGTTCGCTTGGAGTTTGGCATCCGCCGTAATTTCTAGTTTCGTGTTAGGCGACAGCGTGAATATCGAGTACGCCAACGCGTTCGCACCTGTCTCGTTAGGAGAATATGCACCTCCGCTGGCGCCAAGGGAAGACGACACGTGGCTTTCAAAACTGAGGCTGGCTAGACTGCTTGTATCGATCCGGAATTCCCCAGTTTGACCTTCGCTGATCAAGTTCCTTGAAAAGCTTGCCAAGGGCGCTTGAGTGCTCGCGGTAAGCTGGTCCGTCATGCCAGTGGGCGTAGTTGCCCAAAGCTTTCCGACCAGCTGGCCGCCAGCCAAAGTTATATACGGCGCAATACCGTCGCCAGGATTGAGGTCGACCAGTGTGAAGTGGAAATTGCTCAATGAGGCGCTTACCTGGACGTCTGCTCTGCACGTTAACGCAGCAAACATGACACCGCAGGCCGCGAGTATTTTGTTCATTTGAAGCTCCATTCAGCACCGGTAGTGGTGCTGTCGGACATTAGCGAGCTTTGGCTACCAGACGTACCCCTAGGGCGAGCCGGTCAAGCCAACTGGTGCGGGCACCGGTCGGGACGCGGCTGGCGTTTGTCGGCCAGCGCTGAGCGGGCTGGCATCATCCGGACCGAGGTCGTGCTGGACTAAGTACTGCGAACGACCAGTTCGGTCGGCATGATCTCGCTGGCGGCGGCCTGGCCGCCGATCAGGTCCAGCACCTTGCGCGCCAGCAGCACGCCGCCGTGATGCCAGTCCTGGCGCACGCTGGTCAGCGGCGGCGCAAAGCTCTGGGCGGCGGGCGAGTCGTCATAGCCGATCACCGAGACCGCATCAGGCACAGCCAGGCCGGCGTCGGTGAAGGCGCGCACAGCGCCCATGGCGAGCAGGTCGCTGGCGGCGAACAGACCGTCGGGCGCCTTGCCGCCTCGACCCAGGTTGGCGAGATGGGCCTGCACGGCCGTGAAGCCGGCGCCGAAGGTGAAGGCCGCCGGCGTCAACGTCTGGGTCTTGAGGCCGGCCTTCTTCAGCGCCTTGGCGAAGCCCTGCTGGCGGTCGCGGATCTCGGCATGGCGCACGTCACCGAGGAAGAGCAGCTCGCGCCGCTGCAGTGTGATGAGGCGCTCGGCCGCACAAGCGCCGCCATGGGCGTTGTCGCCGCCGACCACGACCGAGTCGCCGCGGCCATGCTCGGCTCCCCACACCACCATCGGCAGGCCCATCGCCGCAGCCGACTTCACCGCCGAGCCGTTGGCGCCCTGGCCCAGCAGGATGAGGCCGTCGGCGGACGCCGCCATGCCCTGGCCGGGGCTTTGCAGGGCCGACAGCAGCACGCTGTAGCCGCGCGAGGTCAGCTCCTGGGTGATGCCGCCGAGCAGCTGCAGCGGGTAGGCGTCGGTCATGGGACGGTCGGTGTCGGGCTGCATCTCCAGCATGACGGCGACCATGTGGCTGCGGCGCAGCCGCAGGTTGCGCGCATGGTGGTTGAAGCGGTAGCCGGCGGCTTCCGCCAGCGTCTTGATGCGCTCGCGCGTGGCCGGCGTGACCGAGGGGCTGTCGCGCAGCGCGCGCGAAACCGTGATCGTGGAGACGCCGGCCAGAGCGGCGATCTGCTCCATCGTGACGGGCTTGGACTCCGTCGTCATTGGTGCACCCTTCGGCCTACGGCCTGTCCCGCCAGGCGGGAGCGAGCTTGCTTGGGGCGGCCCGGCGCGGCGCTCATGCCACTTTCTGTTCCAGCACGTAGTTCGCGCCGTCGTACTGGCCCAGTCGCTCGACGAGCACCGGCAGGCATTCGGCCAGTTCGTCGTGCAGCGTGAACGGCGGGTTGGCGATGAACATGCCGCTGCCCAGCATGCCCAGGCCTTTGCCGTCCGGGCGGTCGGYGGGTTCGGCCACGGTCAGCCGCACATGCAGCCAACCCTTCTTGGCGGCGGCGTCGGCGCTGCCCTTCAGGCGCGCCGCGAGCTGGCTCGATTCGAGCAGCTGCAGCTGCGGGTACCAGATCATGATGACCGTGTCGGCGGCCCGCTCCAGCGCCTCGCGCAACGCCGAAAGCACCTTGCCGTAGTCGCTCTTGATCTCGTAGGACGGGTCCATCAGCAACGCGGCGCGGCGGGTGGGCGAGGGCAGCTCGGCCTTGATGGCGGCAAAGCCGTCGGTGTCGCGCACCTGCGTCTGCGCGCGGCCGTCGAGGTAGCTGGCCAGGATGCGGTGGTCGGTCGAGTGCAGCTCGTAGACGCGCAGCCGGTCGGTCTCGCGCATCAGCATGTTGGCGATGGCCGGCGAGCCCGGGTACTGGCGCAGCTGGCCGCCGGGGTTGAAGGCGCGCACCAGGTCGAGGTAGTCGGCCAGCGGTGCGGGCAGGTCCTTGCGGTCGTAGAGCTTGACGACGCCTTCGGCGTACTCACCCTTCTTCTGCGCATAGCGGCCTTCGACCGAGTAGCCACCGGCGCCTGCATGGGTGTCGATCAGCGTGTAGGGCTTGTCTTTCTCAGCCATGTAGCGCAGCACGCGCGTCAGCACGAGGTGCTTGAGGACGTCGGCATGGTTGCCGGCATGGAAGGCGTGGCGGTAGGCGAGCATGGCGCGATTGTCGCTAACACATCCGCCATCAACCCCACCGGGACGGGGAAAGTTGGCCCCGGCCAGACTTGCAACCATCCTTACCGGCCCTATTTCACCGCCATGCCTACCCTTTTCGACCCCATCCGCTTCGGCGACATCCAGCTTGCAAACCGCGTCGTCATGGCGCCGCTGACGCGCAACCGCGCCACCCGCCAGACCCCGCACGACCTCCACGTCGAGTACTACCGCCAGCGCGCCGGCGCCGGCCTGCTGATCACCGAGGCGACCCAGATCCGCCCCGATGGCCAGGGCTATTTCGACACGCCGGGCATCCACACGCCCGAGCAGATCGCCGCCTGGAAGCAGGTGACGGACGCGGTGCATGCCGAAGGCGGCAAGATCGTCGTGCAGCTCTGGCATGTGGGCCGCATCTCGGTGAACAGCCTGCAGCCTGGCGGCCAGCAGCCGGTGTCGTCCACCAACCGCGCCGCCAAGACCAAGACCTATGCGGCCTATGGCGAACTGGTGCCCACCGACGCGCCGCGAGCCCTGGCCACGCATGAGATCCCGCAGTTGATCGCCGACTATGTGCAGGCGGCCAAGAACGCCATCGCCGCCGGCTTCGACGGCGTCGAGATCCACAGCGCCAATGGCTATCTGCTCGACCAGTTCCTGCGCGACAGCGCCAACGACCGCAACGACGAATACGGCGGCTCCATCGAGAACCGCRCCCGCCTGCTGATCGAGGTCATGACGGCGGTGGCCGGCACCATCGGCGCCGGCCGCACGGCGCTGCGCCTGAGCCCGGTCACGCCGAGCAACGACATCGGCCAGGACAGCAATCCGCAGGCTCTCTTCAACTACGTGGCCAACCAGCTCGCGCCGCTGAAGCTGGCCTTCCTGGAGGTGGTGGAAGGCGCCACCGGCGGCGCACGCGACGTCGCGCCCTTCGATTACGCCGAGCTGCGCCGCCGCTTCAACGGCCCCTATATCGCCAACAACGGCTACGACCGCACCATGGCCCTGGACGCCGTCGCCAGCGGCAAGGCGGACGCGGTGGCCATCGGCCGGCCCTTCATCGCCAACCCCGACCTCGTCGAGCGCATCCGCGGCGACCTGCCCTGGGCCGCGCCGCAGAAGGAGACTTTCTACGGCGGCGGTGCCGAGGGCTACACGGACTACCCGGTGCTGAAGCGCGCCTGACCCATACGCCGCCGATATGGCGGCGTGCCGGTACCGAGCTGCGACGACGCCAATGACCTGATGGCCGGCTTCAACGCCCTCAGGACTGGAAAGCGCCGGGGTGGCGCGCCGGCCCGTTGAGGGCCTGGCTGGTGTGAGAGTGGCGGTACTCGCGCGAAGGCGCGAGCTTCAAGCCGCCCCCCTCGCCCGCGTCGGCAGCCTTGCCGCGCAGTGACGAATCGGGCTTGAGCCGGTAGTCGTCGCGCGCCGCGCGCACGAACTCATCCCAGTCGGCGTGGAAGTTGGCGCGCCGCGTCCAATGCCCCTCGGCCGCGAGCTGGGGGCCGCCGACGAGCAGGTTGTTGGCCAGCACGACCTCGGCCTGCGGCGGCGTCACGCGCAACCAGATGCCGCCGCTGGGCAGTTGGTCCACCAGCGTGTTGTTGACGAGGTAGAGGGCCTGCTTTTCCCATTTCGCACCCTCGACGCCGAAGGAAATGACGTGCGGGTTCTCCGTCATCGAGCTCTGCATGATGAGGTTGCCCATGACGACGGCAACGCCGCCATTGGGGAACTCCAGCTCATAGCTCGCGCGGCCACCGATCTCGTCGGACAGGCGGTTGTAGAGGATGTGGTTGAGGGCCGCGCGGCTCTTCAGCAGATGGCCGTGCAGGCCGTGGTGGAAGTAGCTGCCGGTCACGGCCAGGCGCTTGATGGCGCCGACGTAGAGGTTGTGCGTCTTGCCCTCACGCGGCAGGATGGGGCCGAAGTCGCAGTCGACGATGTCGAGCTCGATGGCCTCATCGTTGGCGGTCAGCACGCCGTTCTCGTTGTCGCTGAAGGTGCAGTCCAACAGCGTCAGCGAGCCGGCCTCGACGCGGATGCCGGCGCCGTTGCGATCGGGCACCGCGGCGCCGGTGAAATCGAAGCCTTCGATGCGCTGGCGCCGGCCGGTCGTCACGAACAGGCCCTTGCCCTGCGCGTGGGCGCCGGCCGCGACCAGCTTCACGCGGCCGCCGACGGCACGCAGCGTCAGCCCGTGCTGGGGCCAAGTGGCGACATCGGCCACGTACTCGCCCGCATCGACCTCGACGAGCATGCCGTCACGCGCTTGGCGGGCCGCGGCGGCCAGCGACTTGACGGCGCGCCTGGGTCCGACCTGCAGCACCGGGCCGGCATAGGCGGCAACGGGCGCCAACCCTGCCACGGCCAACAGCAGCCGGCGCCGCATTAGCCCTTCTTCTTCATTTTTGCCTTGAAGAGTTCGACGATGCCGACCTCGCGTGGCCCTGCTATCAACTCGAAGGCCTGGCCGGCCGCAATCGATCCCTCGCGCTTCACGGCAAGATAGAAGCCGCAGTAGCCGCTCTGCGCCATCAGCTTGGCGGCCTGGTTGAAGCCCATGTGCGCGTTGAACTTGAAGCAGGGGTAGCGCGGCTCGGACACGACGAGCTCGCAGTCCGGGAAGCTCAGCACATCGCCGATCCAGACCCTGCTTTCCAGCAGGCCCGTCAACGTCAGGTTCTCGCCGCAATCCCCCGGCTGCAGCGCGCCTTCCACCTTGGCCTGGCCGCGCACCGTCTGCCAGAAAGCGTAGTGCTCCTGGGGGTAGGCATAGACGGCCTTGCTCAAGCCGCCGTGCACGCTCAGGTCGGCCTGCTCGTCGCCGTCCAGGCC
>NZ_JBFUMO010000098.1:0-14640 GCF_054049355.1 Roseateles sp. P5_E11
ACCTTGCGCGGCAAGGGCTCGCACGCCGCCATGCCGCACCTCGGCCTGGACCCGGTGCCGGCGGCCTGCCAGCTCGTCACGGCCTTCCAGACCATCGTCAGCCGCAACAAGCGCCCCATCGACCCCGGCGTCATCTCCGTGACCATGATCCACGCCGGCGAGGCGACCAACGTGGTGCCCGACTCAGTGGTCATGGAGGGCACGGTGCGCACCTTCACGCTGGAGCTGCTGGACCTGTTCGAGCGCCGCATGAAGGAGATGACCGAGCAGCTCGCCGGCGCCTTCGAGCTGACCGCCGAGTTCGAATTCCGACGCAACTACCCGCCGACGATCAACCACCCCGAAGAAACCGAATTCGCTCGCCGCGTGCTGACCGACATGGTGGGCGCCGACAACGTGCAGGAGTTCGAGCCCACCATGGGCGCCGAGGACTTCAGCTACTACCTGCTCGACAAGCCCGGCTGCTACTTCCTGATAGGCAACGGCGACGGCAGCCACCGCGTCGGTGGCCATGGCATGGGGCCCTGCATGCTGCACAACCCGAGCTATGACTTCAACGATGAGCTGATTCCGCTGGGCGGCTCGATGTGGKTCAGGATGGCTGAAGCCTGGTTGAATACACCGCGATGAATCACGAGCAAATCATCCAGGACACCCGCGACTGGGTCGTCAAGGCCGTCATCGGCCTGAACCTCTGCCCGTTCGCCAAGGCCGTGCACGTCAACGAGCGCATCCGCTATGTCGTCAGCGACGCCACCGAGCCCGAGGCGCTGCTGAAGGACCTGGCCCGCGAACTGCTGGCGCTCAACCGTGCCGATCCGGAAGAGGTCGACACGACGCTGGTCATCCATCCCAATGTGCTGACCGATTTCCTCGACTTCAACGACTTCCTGGACGCGGCCGACGCGCTGGTGGAAGAACTGAAGCTCGACGGCATCCTGCAGATCGCCGACTTCCACCCCGCCTACCAGTTCGAAGGCAGCGAGCCCGACGACATCGCCAACTACAGCAACCGCTCGCCCTACCCGACGCTGCACATCCTGCGCGAAGACAGCATCGAGCGCGCCGTCGAGTCCATGCCCGACACGGCGTCCATCTACGAGAACAACCTAGAAACGCTGGACAAGCTGGGCGTGGAGGGTTGGCGCAAGCTCGGCCTCAAGGGCTGAGGCTCATTCCTTCACCCAGGAAAAGGCGCCCCCGCCCTTCTTGGGTGAATTGGCCCGCGTGCGCAGCACCGCGTCGAAGCCGCTCTTGCCGCCATTCCAGATGGCTGTCAGCAAGCTGACAACATCATCACGCGAGTAGGCATCCAGGTCGGCACGGAACTGCTTGATCGCCGCGGCCAGCATGTCGCGCGGCAGCTCCTGGTGGGTTGCCAGCACGAGGAACATGGCGGCGAACAGGTCGGGCCGACTGCCACACAGCACCTGGATGCGTCGCAGCGCCTCGGGCGGCGCCGCGCGCTGGCCCGGATGCAGCCAAGTCAACTCGTCTGGGCCTTCGGCTTGCACGTCATCGGCCATCGCGGTCTCCTCGTGCCGCTCGTTGGCGGCTTGATTTATCACAGCGTCCGCCTAGTGTCAGTCATTTATGACCCAAAACGTGCAGCAAACCACGTTCAAGAGGCTTTCCGAGGCATGCTGACGCCCCAGTCATGCGGCAAACTCCGCGGCTGCTCTCGTGTCCCCCGCCACCATGCAACCCAAGACCCTCGCCCTCATCGATGACGACGCTGAGTACTCCGAGTTCCTGACCCAGCATCTGCAGGAGCAGCAGGGCATCGCGGTCAGCCGTTTCGACGACAGCAATGCGCTGCTGGCCTCACCCGATGCCTTTGCCTTTGATTTCTATCTCGTCGACCTGATGCTGCCCGGCGTCAACGGCGTGGAGCTGATCAAGATCCTGCGCCGGCGCACCGATGCCGGCGTCGTCGTCGTGTCGGGGCGCCTCGGGCCGGAAGTCTTCCGCGAGGTCATCACGGCTGGCGCCGACATGTATCTCGTCAAGCCGGTGCAGTTCGAGCAGGTGTCGCTGGCGATTGCCGCCGTGCAGCGCCGCGTTGCCAAGCCCTCGGCGGCCGACGCGGTCTGGAAGCTGGACCGCGCCAGTGGCGAGCTCGTCGTGCCCGACGGCACGCGCATCCAGTTGAGCGAGGCCGACCGCCAGTTGCTGGAATGCTTTGCCCAGGCCGGCGGCGAACCGGTCACGCGCGAGACCCTGCTGAACAAGCTCGGCCGCGAGGTGCCCGAGGGCGAGACCGACGACGGCCTGTCGGCCACCATCTACCGCCTGCGCCGCCGCATCGAGCGCGCCACGCCCACCCTCGTGCCGCTGCAGAGCAAGTCGCGGGTCGGCTATGTCTTCCGCGCGCCGCTGCAGCTGATCTAGACCTGTTTTCTGAAGACGCCTGGGGCCAGCGCTTCCAGGCCCGGCGTCGTGACCAGGCCCTGCTCGGCCGTTCCAACGAAGAACAAGCCACCGGGATGCAGCCGCGCCAGCACTTGCGCCAGGACGGCCTGGCGCGTCGCCGCATCGAAATAGACCAGCACCTGGCGCAGCCAGATCGCATCAAAGCCCTGAGCGCCGTGCAGTGGTGCGCGCAGGTCGTGGCGCTCGAAATGCACGCGCTCGCGCAGGCCGGCCTGCACCTGCACCAGGCCGGTGCCTGCCGGGTCGCCGCCCAGGCCGTAACGGCGCAGCCGCTCCGGCGTGACCTGGCGCAGTTGCGCCTGCGGGTAGAGGCCCTCGGCAGCGCTGCGCAACCGCCGCTCGTTGATGTCGGTGCCCAGCACCAGCCAATCCGCGCCGACGCGCCCGGCCTGCTGCAGGTCGGCCAGCAGCATGGCCAGGCTGTAGGCCTCGTCGCCAAAGGAAGTGCTCGCGCTCCACAGCCGCGGGCGCTGCGGACGCACACGGCTCAGTTCGGACTCCAGCAGGTCGAAATGCATCAACTCACGGAAGAAATGGTTTTCAGGAGTGGTCAGCAGGTCGACAGCCATCTGGCACTCGCCACCGCCCTCGGCGCTGGCGATGAGCGCAACATAGGCCTCATAGCTGTCCAGGCCCAGGCGCTGCAGCCGCGGCGCCAGACGGGACGCGACTGCGGCCTTCCTGGCCATCGGCAAGCTCAGCCCGACCGCCACCTCCATCAGCGCCGCAAGCCGGGCATAGGTGGATTCATGCAATGCCGGCATCGCCATCGGTCGGACGCCTCTCAGCCCTGCTCGTGGGCGGTGGAGGCGATGAGATCCGCCAGACCGAGTGCGCGGCAGGCATGGACGAGGACATCGCTGGCCCGCGTCAGCCGCAGGCGCTGGCCACGGGCGCTCAAGGCGTGGGCCAGGACCAGCAGGCTCTGGGCGTCAGCAGCGTCGAACTGCTCGACGGCCGAGCCGTCCAGCTCGACCAGCCACTGCAAGCGCAGCTCGGCGGCCGTGTTGAGGCTGACCTCCATCGGCAGGCTGCCCCAGCAGCTGACGCGCCGGCTCGCCTGAGGGGTGAAAGGGCCGACGGACAACATGGCTCCAAGCCTAGGAGCTGCCGACAGCCGCCGCTGCGGGGAATTCTTGACCGGGTCTGTCGGGCCGCCTCAAGACCCCGCTGCGGCGTGATCCAGGCCACGGCCTCGGCCGCCTTCAGCGGTCCAGCGCACCGCTCATGCCGACGGCAACCCGTTTTCGGGTCGATGGCGCTGCACATCACGCATCAGGCGCGCGACGACGAGGCGCATGACGTGGAAACCGAGCTTGGGGTTCTGGTAGTAGAGCAAGGCCATCTCCTCGGCTGTGAGGCTGTAGACGACGCAATCGCCCGGAGCCTCCAGCGTCAGCGTGCGGCGGTTGTCGGGCGCGAACAGGCCGATCTCGCCGACCAGRCTGCCCGGCGGCAGCAGTTCGTCGTATTCGGCCAGCCGCAGCGTACCGGTGTCGAGGTAGAGCATCTCGGTGGCGGCATCGCCCTGGCGCCACAAGGTGGTGCCGGCTTTCACGGTCCGGCGGTGCATGTGCGGCAGCAGCCACTCGGACACTGGCGTGCCGTCGCGCGCGTTCTCGATGGCCTTGACGAGCTTCCTGATCTGCAACGTCTTCTTGATGTTGATCGGGATCAGTGCGCCATAAAGCAGCAGCGTTGGCAGCGCCGACTTCAGCGCGCCATAGGCCACGAGGAAGCAGCAGGCCGTCAGCGCCGCGATGCGCAGCGGCAGCATGCTTTTCATCAGATAGCTGGCCAGCATCAGCGTGGCGCCGATGAAGCCGAGGATGGTGGCGAGGGTGTCGGTCATGGTTGGAGCAGCGCCTGAACTTGGGGTTGGGCCAGCACGGTCAGCGCATGCGCGTGGCCCTGCTCGACGATGGCGTCGAAACGCTGCCAGGCCAGCAGGCCGACACGCTCCAGCGGCGGATTGAAATAGACGTCGCAGGCGGCCTGCGCGGCACGGCGGCGCGAGCTGCTGTAGAGGATGGTCACGTTGAGCAGATAGGCCGACAGCGCGGGCAGCCGGTAGCGCCGCCGCGAGCGCGCGCGCCAGCGGTCGCGCAGCAGCGCCCAGGGGCCGGGCACCTCGTCGAAGTCGAGCTTGCGGGCCTTGTGCAGGCTGAGGTCCGCGCCGATGACCAGGCCCACGCCGCGGCGCGCACGCATCACGTCGACGGGGAAGTTGTTGAAGCTGCCGCCGTCGCAGAGCAGGTCACCATCGACGACGACGGGTGGCAGCGCGCCGGGGATGGCCGTGCTGGCGCGTAGCGCACGCTCCAGCGGGCCGTGGGTCAACAGGGCCTCGCTGGCCTGGGAATAGTTGGTGGCCACGCAGAAGAAAGGCTTCCACAGGTCCTCGATGCCGGCGCCCGGGCCGGCCAGCCGGCCGAGCGCTCGGTCCAGGATGCCGCGCAGGCGCCGGCCGCGGATCAGCGAGATCAGCGGCAGCAGGTTGAAGTCACCGGTCGGGTTGACCTTGAAGGCCTCGCGCGCAACGGCCGTGGTGTGCGCCAGCGGCTGGTCGGTCGCGGCCAGCGCCGCCATGACCGCGCCCATGCTGGTGCCGCCCACGCAGTCCACCACCACGCCCTGCTCTTGCAGCGCGCGCAGCAGGCCGAGGTGCGAGAAGCCGCGCGCGCCACCGCCGGCCAGCACCAGGCCGACCGCGCGGCGCGCCTGCAGCCGTGCCAGGCGGGCCAGGTCGCCTGCCAGCGCGGGGCGCACGTGGAAATGATCGGCCACCGGCCGGCGCGCCAGCCAGGCCGCCGTGCCGCGCGGTGCCGGCGTGTCGGCCGCGTGCAGCAGCACGAGGATCTCGTCGGCCTCCGTTCGTGGCGGGCGCTGCACCAGGCATTGCGTCTCGCTGAGGTGCACGGCCGGCGCGGCGCCGGCATTGGCCAGCAGCAGCACCTCGTCGGCATGGCGGCAGCAGCGCTGCGTCCAGGGCGTGGGCGCGTCGTCGGCCAGCAGCAACACGAAGTCGTGGGCGGCCTCGACCTCGTCCAGCCACAGCGACACCTGGCGATAGCGCTCGCCTTCGTCGGCCGCCGCGCCGACGGCGGCATCCACCGCGGCCGCGTCGATGACGCAGACGCGGCCGAAACGGCCAAGCCCCGCCGCCAGGCCGAGTGCCAGCCCGGCCGCGTCCACGCCGGCGGTGATGGGCAGCAGCGCCTGCACGACCGGCGCAGCGAAGGGCGCGGGCGCATGTTCGGTCTGCAGCCGATGCACGATCTGGCGCGTCAGCGCGATGCCGACGCGCGGCTGCTGCTCGATCAGGCGCAGGAAGGGATCCTTGTCCAGCCGCACGAGCACGGAGTCGCGGATGGCGACGACGGTGGCCGAGCGCGGCGCCGCCGTGTACAGGCTCATCTCGCCGATGACCTGCCCACGTCCCAGCTCCCGCACGACACGCGGCGCCTCGCCATCACTCGACACATAGGCCCGCAAGCGCCCGCTGACCGACAGATACATCGAGTCGCCCGGCTCGCCCTGCTGCATCAACGTCTGGCCGCCAGCCACCTCGACCCAGGTCAGCTGCTCGCGCAGCAGGGYCAGCGTGGCCGCGTCGAGCTCGCCGAAGGCCTGGGCCAGCAGCTCGCCAAGCAGGCGGTCGTGATAGCCCTCGGTCATTGCAAGGTCAGGGCGAACACGTCGACCGAGCTCGTCTTGCCCTTGAACTGCACTGGCCCGATGGGCTCGCTCGGCAGCGCGCCGGCGAGCTGGGCCTGGGTCGCGGCGTCGAACAGCACGGCGTGGCCGGCCACCTTGGTGTGGGCCTCCATGCGCGCCGCGACGTTGACCGCGTCGCCGATGCAGGTGTAGGTGGCGCGCTGGCGCGTACCGGTGTAGCCGGCCACGACATCGCCGCTGGCGATGCCCACGCCGATGCGGATCTCGGGCCGGCCGGCGGCGCGCTGCTCCTCGCTGAACTGGGCCACCATCTCGATCATCTCGGCCGCCGCCAGCACGGCGCATTGGCCGGCCGCGGGCAGCGGCTGCGGCGCGCCGAAGATGGCCATCAGACCGTCGCCGATCATCTGGTTGACGACGCCGCCATGACCGTTGATGGCCGCGAACATCAGCGTGTAGTAGGTGTTCAGCAGCTCGATGATGTCCTCGGGCGGCTGCGATTCGGCAAGCGTCGTGAAGCCACGGATGTCGCAGAACAGCACCGTCGCCTGCACCTTGCGGCCGCCTAGCGCGAAGCCCTCGGCCTCCAGGTCCTGGGCCACCTCGCGGGTGGCGAAGCGGCGCACCAGCTCGCGCTGCTGGTCGCGCAGGCGCTTGCGCTCCAGGCTGGCGTTGATGCGCGCCTTCAGCAGCACCAGGTTGACGGGCTTGTGCAGATAGTCCTCGGCGCCCAGCTCGATACAGCGCACCACGCTGTCCATGGCCTCCACGGCCGACGTCACGATGACTGGCAGCTCGCGCAGCTCGGGGCTGGCGCGCAATCTTTCCATCAGTTCGATGCCACCCATGACCGGCATGTGGATGTCCACCAGCAGCAGGTCGAAGGCGCTGTCCTGCAGCCGCGCCAGGGCCGCGTGGCCGTCTTCGACGCTGACGACCTGGTGGCCAAGCAGCTCCACGTGCCGGGCCAGCAGCAGGCGGTTCACGCGGTTGTCCTCGACGAGGAGGATGCGGGCGGATGGGGCGCGGCGTTCACGCATGGCGGCGCTCCTTCAGGTCGGCCGCGACCGCGGCGAACAGGGCGGCCAAGGCATCGACACGGCCCGGGGCGGCGGCGCCCAGTTCGGCCAGTGGCGTGTGTTCGAGCTCGCGCGCCGCGGCAGCCAGCGCCGTGGCGCCGAAGGTCAGGCCGTTGGACTTCAGCGAATGCGCCTGGCGCGTCCAGCCTGTGACGTCGCCCGTCGCGGCGGCGCGGCGCAGCGCCGCAAGGCCCTGGGGAGCGTCTTCAAGGAAGGAGTCGATCAGTTCGACAACGAAATCGGCCCCCGCCGTTTCCTGAAGGTCGGCGAAAACCACCCCGTCAATCACCGGCTGGGACATGCTCAGGCTCCTTTCGTAGCGGTGTGCGCTGCAGCGCCAGCACCAGCTCGTCGACTCGGATCGGCTTGGTCAGGTAGTCATCCATGCCGGCGGCCAGGCAGGTTTCCCGGTCACCCTGCATCGCATTGGCGGTCATGGCGACGATGCGCGGCCGCTCGCTTTGGGCGTTCAGGCGCCGCGACGCCTCCAGCCCGTCCATCTCCGGCATCTGCACGTCCATCAGGACGAGGTCATAGGCCTGGCGCGCCACTGCCTCCAGCGCTTCGATGCCGTTGGCGGCCAGGTCGGCGCGGTAACCCATCTGCTGCAGCAGCCGCATGGCGAGCTTCTGGTTCACGACGTTGTCTTCGGCCAGCAGGATGCGCAGCGGGTGGCGCTCGGCGAGGTGCTGCGTCGCCACCGGCTGGGCGCGCTGGCGGCGCGGGCTGGGCACGAGGTCGGCCGCCACCGTGGCGCGCAGCGTGAACCCGAAGCGCGCGCCGCGGCCCGGGCCGTCGCTCTCGGCCCACATGCGTCCGCCCATCAGCTCGGCCATGCGCCGGCTGATGGCCAGGCCCAGGCCCGTGCCGCCGTATTTGCGCGAGGTGCTCGCATCGGCCTGGCTGAAGCTCTGGAACAGGCGGGCCAGGGCTTCAGCGCCCAGGCCGATGCCGGTGTCGCGCACAAGGAAGCGCAGCTCCACGCCGCCTTCGGCCGGAGCGGCCTCCACTTCGACGGTGATGCTGCCTGCCTCGGTGAACTTGACCGCGTTGGACAGCAGGTTCAGCAGGATCTGGCGCAGCTTGGTCACGTCGCCATTGATGCCAGCGGGCACAGTGGGCGCGATGTCGACGGCCAGCGCCAGGCCCTTCTCGCGGGCGCGCGGCGCGATCAGGTCGACGGCCGCGTCCACGCAGTCACGCAGCACGAAGGGCGCACTCTCGATGTCCATGCGGCCCGCCTCGATCTTCGAGAAGTCGAGGATGTCGTTGATGATGGTCAGCAGCGCCTCGCCGGCCTCTCGGATGATGGCTGCGTGGTCGCGCTGCTCGCCGTCGAGCGTGGAGTCCAGCAGCAGGCCGCTCATGCCAATGACGGCATTCATCGGCGTGCGGATCTCGTGGCTCATCGTCGCCAGGAAGGCACTCTTGGCCGCATTGGCCTGCTCGGCCACGGCCTTGGCGGCCTGGGCTTCTCCGAACAGGCGCGAGTTCTCCATCGCCACCGACGCCGCCAGGCTCAGGCCCACCAGAAAGCTCAGCTCGCTGTCGCGGAACGGCTGGCCGCCCTGGCGCCAGACGGTCAGGGCGCCCAGCACGCGCTGGCCGGCGCGCAACGGCGCCACCATCATGCGCTCGTCGGGGTCCTCTTCGGTGCCCTCCATCCGGACGCCGCGCGGGTCGTCGCGCGCGGCGTTGATGACGCCGGGCTCGCCCTTGGCGATCAGCGAGCCGATGATGCCCTCGCCGGCCGTGATGACGGCGTCGCGCACCTCGCTCTCGTATCTGCCGACGGCGACGATGGCGCGGTAGCGCCGCGCCGCGCCCCCGCCCTCCTCCTCCGGCACGAAGACCGCGCTGTTGTCGGCGTCCAGCAGCTCCTTGGCATGCACGGCGATGCGGTTCATGACCGTGGCCAGGTCCAGCGTGGAGGAGATCTCGCGCCCCACCTCGGCCAGGGCCGCGCTCTCGCGCGTGCGGCGCTGGATCTCATCGAACAGGCGCGCGTTCTCCAGCGCCACGCCGACGCTGGCTCCCACCGTACTGAGGAAGCGCACGTCGGCCTCGCTGAAGGCGTTCTCGCGTTCATAGCTCTCGACCAGGATGGCGCCCAGCACCTGGTCGTTGCCGATGATGGGCACGTTGGCGAAGGACAGCGCCTGGTCGGTTCCCGGCAGGGCCAACAGGCCGGCAGCGGTGATCTCGGCCACGTTGCGGCAGACCAGCGGCTGGCGCGTGCGGCGCATCTGCTCGAAGGGCCCGTCCGGCGCCGGCCGCTCCGGCGGCAGCTGGATGGGCACGCCGTGCTCGAGCTCGTAGAGGTAGTGGTTGAGGCCGCTGGCCGGGTCATACCAGCGGATGCCGATGTCCTGGGTCTCGAGCAGCTCGCACAGGCGGTCGCCGACACGCTGGATGATGGCCTCGAAGCTCAGCTCCGGCGACAGGCTCTGCTGCAGGTTGTTCAGCATCGCCAGCTCGTTGACGCGGCGCTCCACCTGGGCCTTGCTGGCCAGCAGCTCGGCCGTGCGCTCAGCGACGCGCTGCTCCAGGCCCTCGCGCAGCCGCAGGTTGGCCAGCGCGACGGCGGCCTGGGCGGCCAGCATGACGAGCAGATCGCGGTCGCCCTCGCGGAAGCGCCCGAAAGCACCGTCCAGGTCGGCGTAGAGATAGCCGACCAGCTCGCGCTCGGCGATCAGCGGCGCGATGAGGCAGGAGCGCTGTTGCACGGCCGGCACGCCTTCGGGGCCGATGCGCAGGGCCGCCGCGCGGCTGCCGCGCGCTTCATCCAGCCAGGGTGTGATGGCGGTCAGCAGGGCCTCCTCGCCACCGGCCTCCCCTTGCGGCATCAGATGGCTGGCGATGTGGCGCAGGCTGCCGCCGTACTCCAGCACCAGCAGCACGCGTTCGGCGCCGCTGATCTCGGCCGACTCGTCGACCAGGAACTCATGCAGCTCGGTGCCCGTGGCCAGCTCGGCCAGGCGCAGGCCGACGTCGACCTGGCGGGCGAAGCGCTCGTCCAGATGCGCCGCGCCGCTGAGATGACGCGGGCGGCCGCCATCGGCCAGCCAGGCCTGCACGACGGCGCGCGCCACCGGCCGCTTGTTCAGCGAGTTGCGCCGCAGGCCCTCGTCGGACAAGCCGGCCAAGCGCAGGCAGACGAAGCGGTAGGCCCGCGCCAGCGCCACGCTGGCCTCGCGCCGCCGGCCGGCTGCGCGCAGCGCTTCGCAGCGCCGCCACCACAGGGCCGGCAGATCCAGGTTCTCCAGCGGCGCCAGGCCTTGGGCCCAGTGCAGTCGAGCGGCCTCGGCGCTGGCATCCAGCGCCGCTTGCAGGCGGCCGGTGCCCAGCTCGGCCCAGGCGATGAGGCCGAGGTCGGCCATGCGCTGGGCGGCCGACGGCGAATGGTCGAGCGCCAGGCGGAACTGCACCGCTGCGGCCGCCGCGTCGCCTTCCGCCATCGCCAGCTCACCGCGCAGGCGCGCGATCTCGGAGCGAAAGCCCGGGTTCTGGCGCGCCAGGCTCAGGGACTCGGCCTCGCCGGCATAGGCGCGCGCCTCGGCCAGCGCGCCGGCCTCCAGGTCGAGCCGTGCCAGCGCCGTCAGCGTGTAGGGCAGCAGCGCCGTCGCACCCGTGCGGCGCCAGATCGCGAGCGCGGCCAGGTAGTGGCGGCGCGCACGGCGCGTCAGGCCCAGCGTGACGTAGTGGTTGCCGATGTTGTGGATGGCCGTGCCCTGGCGCTCGGCATAGCCGGCCGCGGCATAGGCCGCGAGCGCCAACTTGCACAGGTGCAGGCAGTCGGCCAGGTCGGGGTTGTTGAAGGTCTGGGCGTTGTAGGCATTGCCCTGGCCCAGCAGGTCGCCAGTGGCCAGCGCCAGCGCCAACGCCGCCTCGGCCGCCGCGCGCGCCTCGGCAACGAAACCCAGCATGCCCAGCAGCAGGGATTCGACATAACCGCAGCGGCCCCGGGGCACCGCTTTGCCGGCGGCGGCAAACAGCGCGGCGGCCTCGTGCACCCGGCCCAGCGCCACTTCGGGCTCCAGCTGGCAACGGCACTGGGCTTCGGCCAGCAGGGCCAGCGCATAGGCACGGTCGAGTGCGTCAGTGCCGGCCTCGGCCAGCGCGGCTTCGGCGGTGGCGATGGCCGCCAGCAATTCACCGCGGCGCATCTGCACCAGCCCGAGCGCGAGGCGGGCGCGGAGCCGCCAGGCGGGGCGGCCCTCGGCCAGCTTGGCCAGGGCTGCGGCGGCATCGGCCGCAGCAGCCAGGGCGCCGAGCGCGATGAAGCTCTCGACGCGCAGCTCCAGCACCCGGGCGTCGCCGCGCCAGCCCGCGCTCACGTCGATGAGACGCTGATGCTGGCCCGACCAGGCCAGGTCGGCCAAATCCTCCAACACGGCGACATCGGGGCGCAAGGGCATGGCGGGACAGAGCCTTTTCACACCACGGGGATCGGATGCGTTGCCACTCCGGAGAGGGGCCGCGCGAGTCTAGTCCGCTCTAGTCGGCCTGGGGCAGCGTCAGCCTCATGACCGTCCCCAATGGGCCGCTGCGCAACAGTTCCGCCGTGCCGCCATGCATGTCCATGACGCGGCGCACGATGTACAGGCCCAGGCCGTGGGCCGACTCAGTGCCGCCGCTGCCGCGCGCGCCGCGGGTGAAGAGGCGGGGCAGCAGCTCGCGCGGAATGCCGGGGCCGGCGTCCGCCACCTCGAACTGCAGCACGGCGGGTTCATCAAAATCGATGACATGCAGGGTCACGGGGCTGACGCCGCGCGCGTACTTCAGCGCGTTGGACAGCAGATTGCGCAAGGCCAGGCGCAGCAGGCTCATGTCCATCAGCGCCGTGCGGGTCGCCGTGTGGCGATGCACGACGATGCGGTCGCGCTGCTCGCGTGGCAGGTCGGCAATGGTGACGGCGATCAGCGTGTCGATGTCGGTGTCCTCGCGCGCGATGCGTCCGCCGCCCGCCAGCAGGCTGGCCGCAGCCAGCGTGTTGTCGACGCCGGCCAGCACCTGGCCGAGCACGGCCTGGGCGCGGTTCAGCCTCTCCTGGGCCTGGCGCTCACCGCGGCCGGCCAGGCTGGCGGCCGCGCTCTGCAAGGCCGCGCTGGCGTTGTTCAGCGGCTGGCGCACCTCGTGGGCCAGCACGTCCAGCATCTCGGAGCGCTCGTGCAGCAGCTGGTCCAGCTCCTGCACGTGGCGCTCGGTCTGGCGGCGCATGCGCTGCTCGTGCGCCAGCTCGGCGCGGCGCTGCAAGTCCTCGGTGATGTCGTCCACCAGGGCGAGGGCACGCAGTGGCCGGCCGTCGGCGGTGTACTCCGCGACCGCCGAGACCAGCACGTCGCGCAGCCGGCCGTCGGCGCAGATCAGCTGCACGGGGCAGTCGCTGACATGGCCGTCGCGCCACATCGCCGGGCGGTAGACCTCGCGCACCTGCTGCGACGACTCAGGTGTCATGAAGTCGTCCATGGCCCGGCCGATGACCTGCTGGCGCTTGTAGCCCAGGCGCTCCAGCCAGCGGTCGGACACGCTGAGCACCCGGCCGGCCGCGTCCACCGAATGCATCAGCGCCGGCGTCGACTCGTAGAGCGCGCGCAGGCGCTGGCGGTTGTGCTCCAGCTCGACAGCGGCGCGGTGGTGCTCGGTGACGTCCTGGAAGGCGCCCACGAGCCGCACCGGCACGCCGTCCTGCCAGTCGACCTGCCCCTGGGACAGCACCCAGATCTCACGCCCCTTGGCCGTCACCAGCGGCAGCTCCAGGCTCCAGGGTTCGCCGTGCTGCATGCCGCGCAGCACGGCCGCCTCGATGGCGGCGCGCGCCTCGGGCTTGTAGTAGCCAATGGCCTCCTGCAGCGTTGGCCGGTGGCCGGCCTCGAGGTCGTGGATGCGGCAGGTCTGGTCGCTCCAGACGAGCTCCTCGGTCTGCAGGTCCAGGCTCCAGCCGCCAATGCCGGCGACACGGCCGGTGCGGTCCAGCAGGGCCTTGCTGTCGCGCAACTCGCGTTCGGCGGTGATGCGGTCGGTGACGTCCTCGGTGATGCCGACATAGCCGCGCAACCCGCCATCGGGCGCCAGCAACGGCCGGGCACGGGTCCAGACCTGGCGCACGCCGTGGCCGTTGCCGCCGCGGCGCAACCGGTAGCGCATCTCGAATGCCTGACGCTGGGTAACGCAGCGCCGCCAGTGGGCCAGCACCGAGGTGCGATCCTCGGTCGTCAGCGTGGCTGCCCAGCCCTCGCCCAGGGCTGCGCGCGCCGACAAGCCGCAGATGCGCTGCCAGTTTGCGTTCGTGAAGATGAAGTCCCCTGCCGCGTCGGTACGGAAGATGCCCAGCGGCGCCGTCTCGGCCAGCACCTGGAAGGGCTGTTCCGCCGCCTCGAGGTCGGCGCCACGCAAGGCGCGCTCGCGCATCATCAGCGCTTCGGCTGCGGCGTCGGCCAGGCGGGTCAGGGCCTCGCGCTGCGCCTCGGTCAGCTCGCGCGGCTGGAAGTCGACGACACACAGGGTGCCGGGGTGGCTGCCGTCGTCCAGGCGAATGGGCACGCCGGCATAGAAGCGCAGCGCGGGGCGGGCCAGCACATCGGGGTGGTCGACGAAGCGGGCGTCCAGCCGGGCATCGCGCACTTCGAAGAGGCCATCGGCCAGCAGCGTGTGGGCACAGAAGGTCTGGGCCCGCGGCGTCTCGCTGCGGCCAAAACCGACAGCGGCCTTGAACCATTGGCGGCGCTCGTCCAACAGGCCGAGCAGGGCGACGGGCGTGCCGCAGATCTGCGCCGCCAGGGCGGTGAGGTGGTCGAACAGCGGCTCGGGCTCGGTGTCCATGACGGCCAGCGCCGCCAGGCGGGCGAGGCGGCGGTCTTCGTCGGGCGGCAAGGGCGGGGTCACCATGGCCGACAGCTTAGGGCAGGTCAGGGCGTCGCTCCTCATTGCGCAGGCCGTCCGCGCGGCGTAGCGTCGCCGTCTTTCGTCAGGGAGAACCTCATGCTCAAGCTCTGCGCCCTGCTGCTGGCGCTGCTGATCGCGCCGGCGCGCGCCGATGTCGTCAGCGACTGGGCCGAAGCCACGCCCAAGGTGCTGCAGAAGTCGCCGCGCGGTCAGGTCCTGCCTGCGACGCTGCTGACCGACCTGGCGATGTTCAACGCGCTGAACGCGATCACGCCGCACTACCAGGCCTATGGCACGTCGCCAGCGCCCGTGCCGGATGCCTCACCGGAGGCGGCCGTCGCGTCCGCCGCCCGCGTCGTGCTCGGCAACGTGCCGGGCGCCGACCAGGCCCTGCTCGACAAGACCTACGAGGCCTCGCTGAAAGCCGTGACCGACGCGGCCGCGCGTGCCAAGGGCGTGGCGCTGGGCCGGCGCGTCGCGCTGGCGCTGCTGGCCGCGCGGGCGGATGACAGCTTCGCGCGCGTGGAGCCGCCCAAGGTCGAGCCGGCGCCGGGCATCCATGTGC
>NZ_JBFUMO010000099.1:0-14616 GCF_054049355.1 Roseateles sp. P5_E11
GTGCCGCACGATGCCCAGACGGGGGCCCAGGACGGCGACCACGTCGGGCACACGGTGCCCGCGGGGCTGAAAGTGCTGGTGGTCGAAGACGACGCCGAGGTGCGCGCCGTGGCGCAGCACTTCCTGGCCAGCCTGGGTTGCGTGTTCAGCGTCTGTTCCAGTGCCGAGCAGGCGCTGCAACTGCTGACGCCTGAAGCCGATTTCGACCTGCTGCTCACCGACATTGCATTGGGCGCCGGCATGCGCGGCACCGAGCTCGCCCGCATCGCCCAGCAGCGGCTGCCGCAGCTGGCCATCCTGTTGATGTCGGGCTTCTCTGCCGAACTGCTGGATGCCGACCGCGAGTCCCCGGCGGACTGGGAACTGCTGCCCAAGCCCTACAGCCGCGGCCAGCTGGCGCAGGCGATGGCCCGCGTGCTGTCGGCCTAGGTCGCGCGCAGCCGAGCGGCGCGCCGCAGGCCGACGGCGTCGGGCTGACCCGGCGCAGCGGCCCCCGCTCCGCCGGCCGCCAGCTGCGGCTGTCTGGGTAGAGGTACAGGCGGGCGCCAGGGGCACGAAGAGGTGTGGTGTTTCAAGGCACGCTCACCGCGATTGCGCCGGCGGCCAACAGGTGCTGGAGCGATTCGGCCGGTGCCGGACGGCCGAAGTGATAACCCTGCATCTCGTCGCAGCCGCGCTGGCACAGGTAGTCGCGTTGCTGTGCGGTTTCGACGCCCTCGGCCACCACGCGCAGATGCAGCCGGTGAGCCAGTGCAATCACGGCATCGACCAGGGCCGCGCCGTCGGGTTGCTCGCCGATGCGGCGCGTGAAAGATTGGTCGATCTTCAGCGAGTCGATCGGGAACTGCTGCAGGTAAGCCAGGCTGGAGTAGCCGGTGCCAAAGTCGTCCAGCGACAGCTTGACCCCGAGGGCCTTGATCCGCTTGAGCATGCCGATCGCAGYGYCAGGCTCGGTGATCAGCATGCCCTCGGTGATCTCGATCTCCAGCCACTGCGCGTCGACGTGGTGGCGCTGCAGCGCGCGGGCCACCACCTGGTCCAGGTCACCTGCGGCGAACTGCCGCGCAGCGACGTTGACCGCTATGCGCACCACGGGCTGGCCGGCATCCATCCAGGCGTGGATCTGGCGGCATGCTGCGTCGATGACCCAGGCGCCAATGGCCAGGATCAGGCTGCTCTGCTCGGCCACCGGGATGAACTGGCTCGGTGGTACCAGTCCGATGCCGCTGCGCTGCCAGCGCAACAGGGCCTCGGCGCCGACGACCTCGCCGCTGCTGGCAGCCACCTTGGGCTGGTAGTGCAGCAGCAGCTCATCGCGTTCGATGGCGCGGCTCAGTGCGGCTTCCAGGTCCAGCTTGGTCCGAGCCTCGGCATTCATGTCATCCGTATAGAAGCAGAACTGGTTGCGGCCCAATTCCTTGGCGCGATTCATCGCCGCATCCGCGTCACGCAGCAACTCGACCGCGGTGGGGTTGCCTTCGTCGGGGAACATGCTGATGCCGATGCTGGCCGTCAGGTAGGCATCCTGCCCACACGACAGCGCCATCGGCGCGGCGATGGTCGCCAGCAGRCCGCGCGCGAGCACGGCAACGCTGGTGCTGTCCATGTTGGCTTCGAGGATGACCAGGAACTCATCGCCGCCGAGCCGGCCCAGGAAGTCTTCATGGCGCAGGCGCGCCTGCAGGCGCGCGGCCACACAGACCAGCAATTCGTCGCCGGCCGGGTGCCCCAGGCCGTCGTTGACCGTCTTGAAGCCATCGAGATCGATGACCAGCAGCGCCGCGCGGCTCTCGCGCCTGCGTGAGCGGGCCAGCGCGTCTTCGAGCCGCCTCTGCAGTTGAAMGCGGTTGGGCAGGCGTGTCAGCGGGTCGTTGTGGACCAGCCAGTCGGTCTGGGCCTCGCTGTGCTTGAGGCGACTGATGTCGGTGAACACGCCGACGTAGTGCGTGACTGTCGCGTTGTCGTCGCGCACCGCGCTGATGGTCAGCCAKTCCGGATAGACCTCGCCGCCCTTGCGGCGGTTCCAGATCTCGCCCTGCCAGTGCCCGCTGGCATCGAGCGCGGCCCACATCCGCTGATAGAACTCCGCGTCGTGCCGGCCGGACTTCAGCAGCTTGAGGCTGGCGCCGATGGCCTCTTGCGCGTTGTAGCCGGTGATGGTCGTGAACGAGTGGTTGATCGATTGGATGCGGCCCCGTGAGTCGGTGATGATGACGCCGTCGCGGACGTCCTCGAAGACCGTGGCCCACTGGCGCATGCGCTGCTGCATGTCGTGGCGCTCGGTGATGTCGCTGGAGACGCTGTAGATGCCCAGCGTGCGGCCTTCGTCATCGATCAGCTTGCCCTTGGTGCAGGCGTAGATGCGGTCGCCGTCCGGCATCGTCAGGCACGTCTGGACGCAGACTGGCTTGTCGGCCCGCAGTGCTGCCGCGTCGTCTTTGAGCAGCTGGCGCACCTGCTCGGCTGGGAACAGGCCCGTGGAATCGAAGCCGATCAGTTGCTCCGAGCTGCGCCCCAGCGCCCGGCACAGCGCGCGGTTCACGAACAGGTAGCGGCCCTCGAGATCCTTGGCGAAGATGACGTCGGTCGAACAGTTGGCGATCGCCTCGGCGATCTTCCRGGCCCGCTCCTCGTCCTGGCTCGCCACCGCCATGCGTGCGGCTGCAAGCAGTTCGCGCCGCTTCAGCGCAGCGCAGGTGAAGGCGCCCGCGGCCAGCACGGCCAGCAGGTTCACCAGAGCCAGCGTCGTCGCATCGGCGATGCTGCCGCCCAGCAGCGCATCGCGCGGCGCCTGGATGGCGACATACCAGCCGGAGTTGCGAATCCGGGCCGCCACCGCGGCCTGGGCAACTTCGCCGCGATCCAGGCCGTCCATGAGCGAACCGGCCAGCGACGGATCGCCGGACAAGGCGGTCAGCGCCGCGCGGGAGGAGCTGCGCGGAGGGACGAACGGGGTGTCGGAGCCGTCGATGCGCAAGGCCAGCAGATCCCGTGCGGCGGGGCGGAAGAACAGCGTCTCGGGAGCGTCACTGGCGGAGCCCGGCGTCAGCTGCGGCAGCAGCGTGAGGCGCGGCGCTGTGCGCAGCAGCAAGACGGTCCCGGGCCGGCCGTCCGCGCTGGGCAGTGGCACGAAGAGGTCGAACTGCAGGCTGGCGGGGTCGCCCACCTCGGCCCGGAAGTCGCCGCCAGACACCCGCCCGCCTTGCAGGGCCGAACGCACGCCATGCGACATGGCCGCATCGACATGCCGCGGGGCGCCGTCCGGCGCCAGCAGCAGCCGGGCGTGTTCGTCGAACAGCAATGCGTCGGCGTAGTGCGTGGAAGTCAGCAGCAACAGCAGTTCCTTCCTCATCTCTGCCGCCAATGCCTCATCGGGGCTGCGGCGCCAGCGCAGCAGGCTGGTGCGCAACTGGGGGTCGGTGGCAAGCCGGCGTGCGTCCTCCGTGCGCCGCTCGATCCAGCCCTGGACGATCTCGGCTTTCAGCTCGGCTTCGCGGCGCAACTGCGCAACCTGCTGTTCATGCGACATGTGAGTCGATCTGGCATAGCCCAGCAGGCTTGCCAGCACGATGGCGGCTGACAGCAGGGCGAACACCCAGAGCACGCTGACCGGTCCGCCCTGGCGCGTCGGTCCGGTCGCCTCGCCCTGGGCTTGCCGGCTTGGGGTGATCACATAGATCAGCGCGCTGGTCGCCAGCACGAAGGCGATGCCCTTGCCCTGGCCAACGGCGGACAGCGTGGCGATATCGGGTGCCAGCTTTTCCAGCAGTCCGTCAGACAGCAGGATCCAGGCAAGGCCAAAGGCCGCGTAAGCCGCGGCCATGGTCAGCGGAGCGGTCGGCGCCAGCCGGCGCCACCAGAGGTCGAAGTGCCGGCCGAAGCCCCCGCTGGCGAAGCGAAGAGGTGGTGCGACGGCGTCCTGATGCGGTGAATTCATTTTTTTCTCCCTGGATCGATGCGCGGCCGCCGAGGCCGACGCGCCGCCTAGTGCAGACCGGCAGGAGCGGCCTGCCCACCGATGAAGGCGGCCAGGGCGGGGAAGTCGGGAATGCAGATGTCGCGCCGGCTCTTCTCGTGAAAGGCGATGAGCCGCGCTCGCGCGAGCCTGGACAGCACGCGGCTGACGGTCTCCAGCGTCAGGCCGAGGTAGTTGCCGATCTCGGCGCGCGTCAGGCGCAGGCTGATCTGGTCGGTCCTGAGGCCACGCGCGGCCAGGGAATCGGCCCAGTTGTGCAGAAAGGTCACCACGCGCGCGGCGGCCGGCAGCGCGCACAGGGCCGTCAGCGCCTCGCGTTCGCGCATGATTTCGTCGCTCATGGCCTCGTGCACGGTGGCCATCAGGCGGGGATGGTCGGCGCAGGCCTTCAGCAGTGCGTCGTAGCGCAGCGTCCAGACCTCGGCGGTGTCCATCGCAATGGCTTCGCAGGCGTAGCTGCCCTTGGCGATGGCGCTGAAGCCGAGCCAGTCGCCGCGGAACTTCAGCCCGACGACCTGCTCGTGGCCCTCGGCCGACGGGCTGATCAGCTTGAAGCAGCCGGAGTTCAGCACGTGCAGCTGCTCGAACCGCTCGCCCGGCCGGTACAGCACATCGCCGGCATGGACGATGCGGCGCCTGGGCGCCAGCACGGCCTCCAGCAGCTTCAGCTCGTCAGCGATGCGCTGACCCTTGGACGGTGCGACGTTGGTGTTGATCGCGCCGCTGGCGGCGAAGGTGGTGCTGCAGCGTGCGGTAGTCATCGGGGTATGCGGGGCACTGGCGTGCATGGTGGTCTCCCTTGGGGTGGCATCGAAAAAATCGATGCTAGGCAGGCCCGGGCAATGAAGTGTCAACRGGCCAAATCGTTAGGTAGCGCTGCGTAACACTGCGTGAACCGTCGGTGACGGAGCCGCTCAACACCGAGTCGGACTCCGCCGGCTTGACCTTGGTCAATGGCCGCGCATTCGGCGTCGATACRCTGCCACTCATGTGTTCCGAGGCTCGCCAAGGTGCCGCTGGCGCCACTTCGTCCTACCCCGTCGATGCCGCTGCCTTGCTGCGGCAGGCGAGGGTGCTCTTGAGGCCGCAGGCCTCGGAGATGAAGCCATTGACGGGCAGGCGGCTGGCGCTGATGTCGCCGCACCCGGAGGACGACGAGGCGAGCGAATTCGCGCAGGCGGCGACGGTGCTCGGTGCCCATGTGTCCTTTGTCCAGCCCGGGCTTGACGAGCACAGCAGCCCATGGCGGGTCGATGCAACGGCACGCATGCTGAGCCGTCTCTACGATGCGGTTGAATGTCAGCACCTGCCCGCCGCCCTGACAGGGCGCCTGGCCCGCAGCGCCGACATTCCTGTGTTCGCCGGGCTGGCGACCGCCGGCCATCCCACGGCCGTGCTTGCACAGGCGCTGGACGGCGATGTCGCGTGGGCCGTCAAGCGGCGCAAGATCCTGCAGGCGGCGCTGGTTATCAGCCTGGCTTGAGGAGCTGCGCTTGGCCCGTCGTCATGAGCCGTTGCAGCCCGAGGCTCGGCTGACGAGGACGATCTCCGACGGCTGGGCACCGCCCGGCCTGACGTCAAAACCCATGCGTTTGAGCAGGTTCAGCATCGCCCGGTTCTCGCGCAGCACGTGGCCGACGACGCGCTGCGTGCCGCGCGAGGCGGCGTAGTCGAGCAGGGCCTGCATCAGCAGGCGGCCGAGGCCCCGGCGCTGCAGGTCGCTGCGCACCAGCAGGCCGAACTCCGCCTCGACGTTGTCGGGATCGCGCACGAGACGGGCCACGCCGAGCGTGCGGGGGCCGCCAGCGGCCTGCTCATCGACGATGACGAGCGCCATCTCGCGTTCGTAGTCGATCTGCGTCATCCGGGCGAGGTCGTCATGCGTCAGCGCGTGCGGCGCCTGGAAGAAGCGCATGCGCAGGTCTTCGGGGCTGCAGGCCTGCAGGAACTCGCGGTGCAATGCCTCGTCCTCGGGCCGGATCGGCCGCATCAGCAGCGTGCTGCCTTGGCAGTGCAGAGTTCGCACCAGATCTGCCGGGTAGGGGCGCACGGCGAAGCGTGCCATGCCGGAGGGTGCCGACGCCGACAGGCGCACGCGGGCATCCAGCGCGAGCACGCCGTGCTCGTCGGCCAGCAGCGGGTTGATGTCCAGCTCGGCCATTTCGGGCAGATCGGCCAGCATCTGCCCGACGGCGGTCAGCGCGTCGCACAAGGCGTCGATGTGGGCCGGCGGCCGCCCGCGATAGCCGGCCAGCAGCCGGGCCACCCGGGTGCGGTCGATCAGCTCGCGTGCCAGCGCGCGGTTCAACGGCGGCAGCGCCACGGCGCGGTCGCCCAGCACTTCCACCGCGATGCCGCCCTGGCCGAACAGCAGCACCGGGCCGAAGATCTGATCCACGTGCGCGCCGACGATGAGCTCCTGGGCGCGGGGCCGTTGCACCATGGCCTGCACGCTGAATCCCTCGATGTGGGCTTCCGGACGCGTGGCTTGCAGATGATCGAGCATCTCCTGTGCGGCCAGGCGCACGGCGGCTTCGCCGCGCAGGTCCAGGCGCACGCCACCGGCGTCCGACTTGTGCAGGATGGCCGGGGACACCACCTTCAGCACCACCGGCCCGTCGATGCGCTGGGCGGCCTCGGCGGCGGCCTGTGGCGAGGCTTCGGCACGCAACGTCGGCACGACCGCGATGCCATAGGCAGCCAGCAGTGCCTTGGCATCGATCTCGTCCAGCCATTCACGGCCAGCGCCCAGCGCGGCGTCGATGATGGCGCGCGCCCGTGCCAGGTCCGGCTTGCCGTTCGCGCCGGCGCTTGGCGTTTGGCGTAGTGCCGTCTGGTTGCGCCGGTAGGTCTGCATCAGCGAGAACGCGCGCACGGCCTCCTCGGGCGTCTCGTAGCCCGCGATGCCGGCCTCTTCGAAAGCGCTGCGCGCCGGCGCCACCGTGTCACCGCCCAGCCAGCAGCTCAGCACACGGCCCCGGTGCTCGGCGATCAGTGGGGCGCATGCCCGGGCGATGGCTTCGCTGGAGACGATGGCCGTCGGTGCGTGCACGAACAGCACCGCGCCCGCCTCGGGGGCGTCGAACAGGGCCTTGAGCGTGTCCACGTAGCGCTGCGCGGGCGCGTCGCCAATGATGTCGATCGGGTTGCCGTGCGACCAGTTGGCCGGCAGCACGGCGTTGAGCCGCTTCATCAGCGCCTCGCCCGGGCGCGCCAGCGTCACGCCCAGCGGCGCGGCGGCGTCGGCCACCATCACGCCCGCGCCGCCGCCATTGGTCATGACCATCAGCTCGCGGCTGTGGTTGTCTCGGAAGCGCGCGAGCGTCTGCGCGGCGATGAAGAGATCCTTCAGCGTGTCCACGCGCAGCATGCCGGCGCGGCGGATGGCGGCGTCGAAGACGATGTCCTCGCCCGCCAGCGCGCCCGTGTGTGAGGCGGCGGCCTTCATGCCGGCCGGCGCGCGGCCGGCCTTGACGACGATGACGGGCTTGATGCGGGCCGCGGCACGCGCTGCCGACATGAACTTGCGTGGCGATGTGATGGATTCGATGTAGAGCAGGATGGCGCGCGTATGCCGGTCCGTGGCCAGATGGTCCAGCAGGTCGGCGAAGTCGACGTCGGCGTGCTCGCCCAGCGAGACGAGGTGCGAGAAGCCGATGCGCTCGGCGTTGGCCCAATCCAGCAGGGCCGTCAGCAATGCGCCCGACTGGGACACCAGCGCCAGYTCGCCGGGCAGCGCTTTCGCCTGGGTGAAGCTGGCATTCAGCCCGAGGTGCGGGCTCAGCAGGCCGATGCAGTTGGGCCCCAGCAGGCGCAGCGTGTGCGGCCGGGCGGCGTCCAGCGCCGCCTGCTTCTGCGCTGGTGTGAGGCCCGCCGTCACAACGATGGCGGCCCGCGTGCCGCGCTCACCCAGCTGCCCAACCAGCGGCGCGATGGTGTCCGGTGGCGTGCACAGCACGGCCAGGTCCGGCGTGAACGGCAGCTCGGCGACGCCGGCAAAGCAGGGCTGGCCGTCCAGCCTGTCCAGCCGCGGGTTCACGGCCGCCATCGGGCCCTTGAAGCCGCCGCTCAGCAGGTTGCGCCAGACGGTGGTGCCGACGCGGCCGGGCTTGTCGGAGGCGCCGAAGACGGCCACCGAGTCGGGCGTGAGCAGGCGATCGAGATGGCGCTGGGTCATGAACGCATCCTCGCCACCGCCCGCAGCCCGGCCCTTGCGCTGGATCAAGCCAGCGCGGGATGCTGCGGGGGATCAATGCGACATCAGCACCGGCACGGTCATCGATGCCAGCAGCCTGCGGGAGACACCCCCGAACAGCCGCTCCGCCCAGCGGGCGTGGCCATAGGCACCCATGACGATCAGGTCCGCCCCGGTGTCGGATGCCGCATTCAGCAGAGCGTCGCCGATGGGCAGTGCCGTCACCTCCTCGCGCACGATGGCATCGACGCCCTGCAGCGCCAGCCATTGGCGCTGGCAGGCGAGGCGCGCGGCCGGGGCTTCACCTTCGGCGTCTCGGCGCCAGTGCATCAGCCAGACGTTGTCGGCGCGGCGCAGCAGCGGCAGCGCGTCCGTCATCGCCCGCACCGACTCGCGGCTGCCGTCCCAGGCCAGCAGCACGCGACGCGTGCGCAGGGGTTCGCGATGCGTGTAGGGGATCATCAGGACCGGACGCACGCAGCGCAGCAGCACCTGTTCCAGCGCGGCCGCGTGCTGGCGATGGTCGGGCAGCGACGGGTCGGGTTGGCTCATGATGAGCAGGTCCGTGCATTGCGAATGCCGTGCCAGCGATTGCGCCGCGGGCGTCTGGTCGGCGAGCGCCTCGAATGAGGGCAGCCCGGCAGCGCCGCAGCGTTGGTGGAAGTTTTGCGCGAGGGCCTGGGCCTGTGCGAGCAGGGTCGCGCAGGCGCCACTGACGTAGTCGTCCATCGCGGCGGCAGCCTGCAGCGCCTGCAGCTCGACCGTGGCGCTGGGCGCCAGGCCGATCAGGTGGGCTTCGAACTCCCTGGCCAGCGCGATGGCAATGCTGACGCGCGTCGGGTTGGCCGGGGTCGCGTCCAGGGCAACCAGCAGGCTGCGATAGCTCATGGGATTCGTCTCCTTGGGAAGGCAAAAGTCAGGCAAAGCTCAGCACGGCCCGGCCATCGATGCGCCCCGTGCGCAGGTCGTCGAAGATGCGGTTGATATCGTCCAGCCGGTGCGTGGTGGTGCTGGCGTGTACGAGGCCCTCCGCGGCGAACTGCAATGCTTCGTTCAGATCCTGGCGCGTGCCGACGATGGAGCCGCGCACGGTCTTGGCATTGAGGACGACGTCGAAGATGGGCAGCGCGAAGTCGCCGGGCGGCAGGCCGACCATGGACATGGTGCCGCGCTTGCGCAGCATGCCCAGCGCCTGGCTGAAGGACTGGCGCGAGACGGCGGTCACGAGGGCGCCGTGCACACCGCCCAGTTCGCGCTGCAGTGCGGCGGCCGGGTCCTCCTCGGCGGCGTTGATGCACAGCTCGGCGCCCAGCCGCTGGGCCAGTTGCAGCTTGGCCGAGTCGATGTCCACGGCTGCGACGTGAAAGCCCATCGCGCGTGCGTACTGGACGGCCAGGTGCCCGAGACCGCCGATGCCGACGACGGCCACCCATTGCCCCGGCCGGGCGTCCAGTACTTTCAGGCCCTTGTAGACCGTCACGCCGGCGCACAGGATGGGCGCGAGGGATTCGAAGGACAGGCCGTCGGGCAGATGGCCCACATAGGACGGATCGGCCAGCACGTATTCGGCGAAGCTGCCGTTGACCGTGTAGCCAGTCATCTGCTGGTGATCGCACAGCGTCTCCCACCCCGTCAGGCAATGCTCGCAATGCCCGCAGGCAGTGTGCAGCCAGGGCACGCCCACGCGATCGCCTTCGCGGATGCCGCGCACACCCGCGCCGACGGCGGCGACATGGCCGACGCCCTCGTGGCCCGGAATGAAGGGCAGCGGTGGTTTGATCGGCCAGTCGCCGTCGGCGGCATGCAGGTCGGTATGGCAGACGCCGCAGGCGGCCACCTTCACGAGGACCTGCCCGGCGGGGACTTCGGGGATGGCCACTTCCTCCAGGCTGAGGGGCTCGCGGTAAGCGCGGACGACCGCAGCTTTCATCATGGGCATGGCAACTCCTTGGACGGGACGGCGTCGAGGTATTCGGGTACCGAGGCCGGCCAGCCCAGGCCTTCCTCGATAGCCTGGCGCAGCGCGTCGGCGGCCTGGGGCTCGCCGTGGGTCACGTAGACGTGGCTGGGCGGGTGCGGCAGCGTTTGCAGCCAGGCCAGCAGCTGGGGTTGGTCGGCGTGCGAGGACATGCCGTCGATGGCGGCCACCTCGGCGCGCACGGGCACCCACTGGCCGTGCATGCGGATGCGGTCGGCGCCGGCCAGCAGGGTGGCGCCGCGCGTGCCGGCGGCCTGATGGCCGACGAAGACGATGCTGTTCCTGGGATCTGGCGCCAGTGCTTCCAGGTGGTGCAGCACGCGGCCGCCGGTGGCCATGCCGCTGGCGGCGACGATGACGCTCGGATAGGTGGGACGGTTCAGCGCACGAGATTCCTCCTCCGTGCGGACGTAGCGCACCTTGTCGACGAGGTCGCGGCGCTCAGGCTCGGTCAGCCTGTGTTCATCAGCATGGACCTGCACCAGGCGCGTGACCTGCGTGGCCATGGGGCTGTTGAGGTAGATGGGCAGGTCGGCGATGCGCCCGGCGGCTTTCAGGCGCAGCAAGGTGTGCAGGATGGCCTGGGCCCGGCCGACGGCGAAGGCCGGGATCAGCGTCGTGCCGCCGCGGGCGGCGGTGCGCGAGATGACGTCGCAGAGCTGGTCCGCGCTGGGCGTTTGAGAGTGCCGCCGGTCGCCGTAGGTGGACTCGATGACGACGATGTCGGCCGCGGGTGCCGCGGCCGGCGGCAGCATGACCGTGTCGTCGCTGCGCCCGAGATCGCCCGAGAAGGTGATCGAGCCCGAGCCAGTTTCAAGGTGGATGCTGGCGGCGCCAATGATGTGGCCGGCATGGCTGAATGTCGCCGTCAGGCCCGGGACGGGTTCAAAGGCCTGGCCAAAGGCATGACGGCGTACCTGCTTGAGGCTGTGCAGGGCCTGGGCCTCGGTGTACAGCGGCAGCGCCGGTGAATGCTTGCTGAAGCCGTGCCGGTTGGCGTAGTGGGCGTCCTCCTCCTGCAGCCGGCCCGAATCCGGCAACAGCACTGACAGCAGGTCGCTGGTGCCAGGCGTCGCGTGGATGGAGCCGCGAAAGCCCTCCGCCACCAGGCGGGGCAGGAAGCCGCTGTGATCGATATGGGCATGCGTCATCACCACGGCATCGATGGACGCTGCCGGCACCGGGAAGGGAGCCCAATTGCGCAGGCGCAACTGCTTCAGGCCCTGGAACAGGCCGCAGTCGACGAGCAATCGCCGGCCGGCGAATTCGACGAGGTAGCGGGAACCGGTCACGGTGCCTGTTGCGCCGAAGAAGCGCAGTCGAAGCTCGTCCGTGCTCATGGCCGGTATCCCGGCAGCCGGTACACCGGGCCGTGGCCCACAAGCAGGCGGAGTGCGGGTTCCACCGATCCGACATTGATGACCATGGGGGCCTCCTGACCTGTTGAAGTCAGGTCCAGCGTAGGCCGGCGCACTGCCGGTGGCCTTGCGCTGGATCAAGCCGCGCGTGAACGGCCCTAGCTGGGCGTGGACGGGCGCTCGACGCCCCAGCGCCGGTACAGCTCGATGGCCGAGCCGGTGCGCAACCACTGTTCGAAGGCCTGGTCGTAGCGTTGCGACAGGGCCTCACCGCCGGCGCTGCGTGCAAAGGCCATGTGCCCGTGCAGCACGTCCAGCGGTGGCGAGCAGCGCGCGACGGCGTCAGCCAGGCTCAGGCGTTGCAGCACTGGCTGGCAGTTGCGGTCGTTCGCCGCGAACAGCTCGATGCGCCGCTTCATCAGCATCTGCAACCCGGCGTCGACGCTCTGCACCCAGGTCAACTGGTTCATGCCCGTCTTCATGCGCTCGAAGCGGCTGCCGTAGGCCCAGCCGCGCACAGCGGCCACGGGGGCCTGGGCCAGCTCGCCGAACTCACCCGTCCAGCGCGCCTCCTCGCCGCGGCGGGCGTACCAGACCATCGCGTCCGAGTAGAAGGAGCGCACGCTGAACAGCATGCGGGCCTCGCGTTCCGGCGTGCGGTAGGGGCCGATGAGGATGTCCGCCTCGCCCTGCTCCAGCATCAGCTGCGCGCGCGGCCAGGGCAGCCATTCGCAGCGTACGTTCTCGCCAAACAGCATGCCCAGCAGGTCCACCGCCAGGCCCTTGGGCGCCTGGCCCTCGGCGCCCTCGAAGATGCGCGCGAACTGCGAGCCCACCGCGCGCAGCGGTGTCGCGTGGGCCGGCCGCGCCAGCCCCAGCCCCGCCATCCAGCCCAACCCCGCCTTGCACCACACGCGCCGTGTCGTCATGGCTCATCCCTCCGTTGGAGACGCCGTTGATGATGCGCGCCGCGGAGGGTGAGATCAAGGAATGTCGATGTCGTGCAGCGCAAAGCCGCCACCCTGGCGGCGGTCTTCGAAAAAGCAACGCAGCGTCTCGCGTGTCGTCTTGAAGGCGATCTCGCCCCAGGGGATCTCTTCTTCGCTGAAGAGCCTGGCCTCCAGCGACTCCGGCCCCGGGTTGAACTCGGGCGAAAGCAGCCGGGCGCGGTAGAAAAGGTGGACCTGGCCCACCCGCACGACGTTGAGCACCGTGTACAGCGGCCCCATCTCGATGTCGGCGCCGGCTTCCTCCTGGGTCTCGCGCAGGGCGCCCTCGGTGGTGGTCTCGTTCAGCTCCATGAAGCCGGCCGGCAGCGTCCACAAGCCATGCCGCGGCTCGATGGCGCGCCGGCACAGCAACACGCGGCCGTCCTCCCAGACCGGCAGCGTGCCAACCACGTTCAGCGGGTTCTGGTAGTGGATGGCGCCACAGCCCGGGCAGACCGCGCGTTCGCGGTTGTCRTCGKCGGGGATGCGGTATTCCACGGCGGTGCCGCAGTTCGGGCAGTGTCTGAGCGGGCTGGGAAAGGGCATGCGGCCCAGTTTATGGCGAGCAGAATGACAGCCATGAAGCTCTACAACTACTTCCGCTCTTCCGCCTCGTGGCGCGTGCGCATCGGCCTGGCGATCAAGGGCCTGGACTACGACTACGCGGCCATCCACCTCGCAAAGAACGAGCAGTTCGCTGGCAGCTTCGCTGAGCAGCAGGTCTCCCACCTGGTGCCGGCGCTGGTGCTGGACGACGGCCCCTGGTTGAGCCAGTCCATGGCCATCCTGGAGTATCTGGAAGAGACCCATCCCGAGCCGCCCTTGCTGCCCAAGGGTGCCGTCGCGCGGGCCCAGGTGAGGGCGCTGGCCCAGGACATCGGTTGCGACATCCACCCGATCAACAACCTGCGCGTGCTGCGCTACTTGAAGAACGACCTCGGTCAGGAGCAGGCGATCGTCGACCGCTGGTACCGCCATTGGGTGGCGACGGGCCTGAGCATCGTCGAGCAGCGCCTGGCGGCCACGGCGGGGGAATACTGCTTTGGCGACACGCCGGGCCTTGCTGATTGCATGCTCGTGCCCCAGGTCTACAACGCCCAGCGCTTCGAATGCCCGCTGGACGACTTCCCGACCGTCATGCGCGTGAACGCCGCCTGCCTGGCCCTGCCGGCCTTTGCCAATACGCATCCCAGCGTCTGTCCCGATGCAGCCTGATCCGAACTGGCTGCGCCCGGATTGGCCGGGCGTGACGGCCTTCATGACCACTCGCGGTCCCAACTTCGGACGCAAGGCGGGCGACCCCGAACTGGCCAAGGCCAACCGCATCGGACTCGCCGAGGTGCTCGGCGCGCGGCCGGTCTTTCTCGATCAGGTCCATGGCGCGGACGTCGTGCGCCTGCGTGCCGGCTGGCACGATGACAACGCGCCCAAGGCTGATGCAGCCGTGTCGACCGACCCCGAGCTGGCCGTGGCCATCCTGGTCGCCGACTGCCTGCCGGTGCTGTTCTCGGCGCCGGGCGGTGTGGCCGGCGCGCACGCGGGCTGGCGCGGCCTGGCGGCTGGCGTGCTGGAGAACACGGTGGCCGAGCTTTGCGACGCCGCGAACTGCGAGCCGCATGAAGTGAAAGCCTGGCTGGGCGCCTGCATCGGCCCCGCGGCCTTCGAGGTGGGCCCAGAGGTCGTCGCCGCCTTTGGGCGTGAGCCCATCGAGTGCGACCAGCCCGGCTTCGTCTACCGGCCCAACCCCGAGCCTCGCTGGCGCGCTGATCTGCCCCTGTTGGCTCGCGAAAGATTGATCTCGGTCAATATCACCCAAATCAGCGGCGGCACCTGGTGCACCCTGACCGATGATTCACTTTTCTTCTCGTTCCGGGGCGAGGCTCTCGGCCGGCCCCGCGGCCGGATGGCCGCCTGCATCTCCTTGCGCGGCTAGCTCGGCAGCACGCCGCCGACGCTTGCGGCCGGGCGTGCCGAGGATGTAGAGCAGCAGGCCCAGTGGAAGGACGCCGTAGAGCATCAGCGTGACGAAGGCACCGAACAGCGAGCCCTGAGGGCTGATCGCTTCTGCTGCCGCCATCATCAGCGCGACGTAGGCCCACGCGATGGCAACGAGGTACATG
>NZ_JBFUMO010000100.1:0-14579 GCF_054049355.1 Roseateles sp. P5_E11
GCCCGACGTCTGCACGTGGTACTTCAGCTTCTGCGAGCGCTCGTTGGCGCCGTAGCGATCACGCATGGCGATGGCCCAGATGCGGCGCGCGACGCGGCCCAGCACCGTGTACTCCGGGTCCATGCCGTTGCTGAAGAAGAACGACAGGTTGGGCGCGAAGTCGTCGATGTGCATGCCGCGCGCGAGATACGCCTCGACAAACGTGAAGCCGTTGGACAGCGTCAGCGCCAGCTGGCTGATCGGGTTCGCACCCGCTTCAGCAATGTGATACCCCGAGATCGACACCGAGTAGAAATTGCGCACGTTGTGGTGCACGAAGTACTCGGCAATGTCGCCCATGACCTTCAGCGAGAACTCAGTCGAGAAGATGCAGGTGTTCTGGCCCTGGTCTTCCTTCAGGATGTCGGCCTGCACGGTGCCGCGCACATTGGCCAGCACCCAGTCCTTGATCTTGGCGGCCTCGTCGGCCGTCGGCTCGCGGCCGTTGTCGGCCTTGAACTTGGCGAGGTTCTGGTCGATGGCCGTGTTCATGAACATGGCCAGGATGGACGGCGCGGGGCCGTTGATGGTCATGGACACGCTGGTGGTCGGGCTGCACAGGTCGAAACCGTCGTACAGCACCTTCATGTCGTCCAGCGTCGCGATGCTCACGCCGGAGTTGCCGACCTTGCCGTAGATGTCCGGCCGCGGCGCGGGATCGGCGCCGTACAGCGTCACCGAGTCGAAGGCCGTGGACAGGCGCTTGGCGGGCATGCCCTCGGACACCAGCTTGAAGCGGCGGTTGGTGCGGAAGGCGTCGCCCTCGCCGGCGAACATGCGCGTCGGGTCCTCGCCCTCGCGCTTGAAGGCGAACACGCCGGCCGCATACGGGAAGCTGCCGGGCACGTTCTCCAGCATCAGCCACTTCAGCAGCTCGCCGTGGCACTCGTAGCCCGGCAGCACGACCTTGCGGATCTTGGTGCCCGACAGGCTTTGCGTGACCAGCGCGGTGCGGATTTCCTTGTCGCGGATCTTCACGACGTACTCGTCGCCGGCGTAGGCCTTGACCATGTCGGGCCACTGCTGCAGCAGCTGGCGCGCATCGCCATCGAGCCGGGCCTTGCGCTGTTCCGCCAGGTCAGCCAGKGCCGTGCGGGCACCGTTCTTGTCGGGGTTGGCGGCCTCCAGCATGGCGCGGCTGGCTTCCAGCTGCTGGATCTCGCGGGCCAGCGCGGCCTGCTTGCGCGCGCGGCCCTTGTAGGCGCGCACCGTGTCGCTGATGTCGGCCAAGTAGCGCACGCGGGCAGCCGGCACGATGGGGGTCTGGTGGGTGCTGTGGCGGGTGTCGACGCGCGGCAGGCGGCCTTCGCTGAAGGGGATGCCCAGGTCGGCCAGTCGCACCTTGAGCGCCTGGTAGAGCGCGGTCACGCCGTCGTCGTTGAAGCGGCTGGCCATGGTGCCGAACACCGGCATGGTGTCCGGCATGACCGTGAAGGCCTCGCGGTTGCGCTGCACCTGCTTGCTCACATCACGCAGCGCGTCCAGGGAGCCCTTGCGATCGAACTTGTTGATGGCGACGAACTCGGCGAAGTCCAGCATGTCGATCTTCTCGAGCTGGCTGGCGGCGCCGAACTCGGGCGTCATGACGTACATGGGCACGTTCACGAGCGGCACGATGGCCGCGTCGCCCTGGCCGATGCCGCTCGTCTCGACGATGACGAGGTCGAAGCCCGCGACCTTGGCGGCGGCGATGACATCCGGCAGGGCAGGGGAGATCTCGGAGCCGAAATCCCGCGTGGCCAGCGAACGCATGAAGACGCGCGGGCCCTGGCCCCAGGGCGAGATCGCGTTCATGCGGATGCGGTCGCCCAGCAGGGCGCCACCGCTCTTGCGGCGTGACGGGTCGATGGAGATCAGCGCCACGCGCAGCGCGTCGCCCTGGTCGAGGCGCAGGCGGCGGATCAACTCGTCGGTCAGGCTGGACTTGCCGGCGCCACCGGTGCCGGTGATACCGAGCACCGGCGTCTTGATGCTCTTGGCCTGGTCGCGCAGCGCATCGACTATTGAACCGTCGGCCTTGCCGTTCTCCAGCGCCGTCAGCAGCTGGGCCAGCGAGCGCCAGGCCGCCTCCGAATGGCCGGTAATGGCCGCCAGGTCCTGAGGCGCGTAGACGCTGAAGTCCTGGTCGGCCTTCATGACCATCTCGCCGATCATGCCTTGCAGGCCCATGCGCTGGCCGTCCTCCGGGCTGAAGATGCGCACGCCATGTTCGGCCAGCTCGCGGATCTCGGCCGGCACGATGACGCCGCCGCCGCCGCCGAAGACCTGGATGTGCTCGCCGCCGCGTTCCTTCAGCAACTGCACCATGTACTTGAAGTACTCGACGTGGCCGCCCTGGTAGGAGCTGATGGCGATGCCCTGAGCATCCTCCTGCAACGCCGCGGTGACGACTTCGTCCACCGAGCGGTTGTGCCCGAGGTGGATGACCTCGGTGCCCATGCCCTGCAGGATGCGCCGCATGATGTTGATGGCGGCGTCATGCCCGTCAAACAGGCTGGCGGCGGTGACGAAACGGACCTTGTGGGTCGGGCGGTACTCGGCCAGCGCTTTGTAGTCGCTAGAGAGGTCGGTCATGGCTGTCTCCTTGCTCGGGCCGGATTCTAGGTCGCCAATTGACGTTAACGTCAATTGAGCGTCCGGGTATGGTGCTTGGCCATGACGGAGTCCGCACCTGATCTCGACAAATTTGATCGGCAAATCCTCGGCCGCTTGCAGGGCGACCCGCGCCAGCCGGCCGAGCGCATCGCCACCGCCATCGGCCTGTCGGTCACGGCCGTGCAGCGGCGCATCCGCCGGCTGCGCGAGGCCGGCGTCATCCGCGGCGAGCGCCTGGTGCTGGATGCGGCGGCGCTGGGTTACGGCCTGGCGGTGTGGGTGGAGGTGGAGCTGCGCGAGGCCAGCCGCAAGGCCGTCATCGACGGCTTCAAGCGCCGCATGGCCGCCGAGCCGCGCGTGCAGCAATGCTTCTATGTGGCGGGCGACAGCGATTTCCTGCTGCTCATCCGCTGCCGCGACGTGGCCGAGTTCGAGGCGCTGACGCGCGAGCTGTTCTTCGACGACGCCAACATCCGCAAATTCCGTTCGGTCTTTGTGCTGGACGAGTGCAAGGACGACGCCGGGCTGCCGCTGGCGGACTGAAATCGCCGCGAAGCGGCATTCGCGCGCCCTGCAACGCCGCCCAGCGACGGGTCCGTCGCCGGACGATGTCGTCTTTCAAACGAAAGGACGACACGAGATGAGTTTCGAGATCCCCAGCGAGCCGACCGAGTTCGAAGTGCTGGACGCGCGCTTCGAGGACTGCTTCCGCAAGAGCGCCCGGCTGGAGCGCCTGGCCAGCGGCTGCCGCTGGACCGAGGGGCCGGTCTACATCCCCGCGCAGCGCCGCCTGCTCTGGAGCGACATCCCCAACGAGCGCATGCTGAGCTGGTGCGAGGTGACCGGCCACGTCGCCGAGTTCCGCAAGCCCTCGGGCTACACCAACGGCCACACGCTGGACCGGCAAGGGCGCCTCGTCAGCTGTGAGCAGGGCGGCCGACGCGTTGTGCGCACCGAGCACGACGGCTCGCTGACCGTACTGGCCTCGCACTTTGACGCCAAGCGGCTCAACAGCCCCAATGACGTGGTCGTGAAGTCCGACGGCAGCATCTGGTTCACCGACCCGCCCTATGGCATCGTGGATGACTACGAAGGCGTGCGCTCGCCGCAGGAGCAGGCGGGCTGCTATGTCTACCGGCTTCAACCGGACACCGGCGAGCTGCGCGTGGTGGTCGACACGATGACCCACCCCAACGGCCTGGCGTTCTCGCCCGACGAGCGCTGGCTCTACGTCGCCGACACCGGTGTCGAGCGCGGCACGATGCGCCGCTTCGCCGTCGACGCTGACGGCGCCTTGAGCGGCGGTGAGGTCTTCATCAGCTGCGACACCGGTTTCTACGACGGCTTTCGCTGCGACACCGCCGGCCGCATCTGGACCAGTGCTGGCCGCGCCATCCACTGCCATGAGGCGGACGGCACGCTGATCGRCCGCATCCGCATGCCCGAGCGGGTGTCCAACCTCGTCTTCGGCGGCCCCAAGGGCAACCGCCTCTTCATCTGTGCGACGAGCTCGGTCTACTCGGTGCTGCTGGCGGTCAACGGCGTCAAGCCCTGCTGAACGCGGGGGAACCCGGTCCGGCCGGCCRGCGAATGGGGGCATGATCCGCCCCCATCTCAAACTCCCGCCTCCAGCCCGTGACCACCAACGCCTCACCCGCGCCGCTCGGGACCGAACTGACCGCCCGCGGCATCGTCCTGGGCATCCTCATCACCCTGGTCTTCACGGCCGCCAACGTCTATTTCGGCCTCAAGGCCGGCCTGACGTTTGCGACCTCCATCCCGGCCGCCGTCATCTCCATGGCCCTGCTGCGCCGCGCGGCGGGCAACTCCATCGGCGAGACCAATATCGTGCAGACGATTGCCTCGTCGGCCGGCACGCTGTCCTCCATCATCTTCGTGCTGCCCGGCCTGGTCATGATCGGCTGGTGGACGGGCTTCCCGTACTGGATGTCGATGACGCTGTGCGCCCTGGGCGGCGTGCTGGGTGTCATGTATTCCATCCCACTGCGCCGGGCGCTGGTCACCAACTCGCCGCTGCCCTATCCGGAAGGCGTGGCCTGCGCCGAGGTGCTCAAGGTCGGCCATGCCGCCGACAGTGGCGAAGCCAACCGCCAAGGCCTGGCCGCCATCGTGGCCGGCACCGTCGTGTCGGCCGGCTTCAGCATCGTCGTCGCGACCCAGCTCTTCGCGGCCAATCTGGCGCAGTACTTCCGCCTGCCCGGTGGCGAGAAGAGCGGTAGTGGGCCCACAACAGGCTATGACCTGAACTTCAGCTTCGCGCTGCTGGCCGTGGGTCACCTCGTCGGCCTGTGGGTGGGTGTGGCCATCCTTGTCGGCGCCTGCATCGCCTGGCTGGGTGGCGTGCCCATCCTGACGTCCGGTGTCGACGGCGCCGCAGAAGCGGTCGCACTGTTTGCCTGGAGCAAGAAGGTGCGCTTCATCGGTGCCGGCTGCATCGCCGTCGCCGCCATCTGGACGTTGGTCAAGCTGGCCAAGCCGATCGTTGCCGGCCTGCACTCGGCCGCCATGTCGGCTCGCGTGCGCAAGGCCGGCAAGGCCGACACGCTGCCGCGCAACGAGCAGGACATCCCCATCGGCACCGTCGGCCTCATCACGCTGGCCTGCATGCTGCCGATCGGCTTCATGCTGTCCAGCTTCGCCACCAGCGCGGGCCTGGGTGACCAGCTCGGCCTGCTCGTGGTCGGCGGTGTCGTCTATGTCGTGCTGATGAGCTTCTTCGTGGCCGCGGTGTGCGGCTACATGGCCGGCCTGATCGGCTCGTCGAACAGCCCGCTGTCGGGCGTCGGCATCCTCGTCGTCATCGGCGTGTCGCTGCTGCTGGCCCTGGTCGTCAAGCCCATGCTGCCGGCGTCCACCGGCCAGGCGCTGGTCGCCTTTGCGCTGTTCGTCACGGCCGTCGTGTTCGCGGTCGCAACCATCTCCAACGACAACCTGCAGGACCTGAAGACCGGCCAGCTCGTTGACGCCACGCCCTGGCGCCAGCAGGTGGCGCTGATCATCGGTGTCGTGGCCGGCGCCATCGTCATCCCGCCGGTGCTGGACCTGCTGAACCAGGCTTATGGCTTCGCTGGCGCGCCGGGTGTCGACCCCAAGAAGGCCCTCGCTGCGCCCCAGGCCGCGCTGATCTCGGCGCTGGCCAAGGGGGTCATCCAAGGTGACCTGAACTGGAACCTCATCGGCATTGGCGTGCTGATCGGCGTCGCCACCATTGCCGTGGACGAGGTATTGAAGCGTGCGACCGGCGGCAAGGCGCATTGCGCGCCGCTGGCCGTCGGCCTGGGCATCTATCTGCCGATGAACAGCACGCTGATGATCGTCGTCGGCGCCGTGGCCGGCTGGTGGTTCGACCGCCGCGCGTCCTACAAGCGCGATCCAGAAGCCACAAAGCAGCTCGGCGTGCTGCTGGCCTCCGGCCTCATCGTCGGCGAGAGCCTGCTCGGCGTGGTGCTTGCGGCCGTCGTCGTGTTCTCCGGCAACGGCGCGCCGCTGGCCTTGGTGGGCGACAGCTTCGCGACCGCAGGCCAGGTGCTGGGCTTGCTGGCCTTTGCCGGCATCGGCGTGGGCCTGTACCGCTGGCTGCTCAGCAAGCAGCCCTGATCGTCATGCCAGCCGCCCTGCATGGCGCCTGGCCTTCGGCAAGCGTCGGACAGCGCGCAGGCGCTGTCCTCGGTCCGGCCTCAGTCATCCGAACCTGCGAAGCCGAACAGATGCAGCAGGCTCGTGAACAGATTGAAGATGGACACGAACAGGCTGACGGTGGCGAGCACGTAGTTGGTCTCGCCGCCGTTCACGATCTGCTGGGTCTCGAACAGGATCAGGCCAGCCGACAGCAGGGCCACGACGGCCGAGACCGTCAGTGCCAATGCGGGGATCTGGAAGAAGATCGCTGCCAGGCCTGCAAGCACGGCGACGACCATGCCGGCGAACAGAAAGCCGCCCATCCACGACAGGTCACGCTTGGTTGTCGTCGCATAGGCCGACAACGCCAGGAAGACGGCGCCCGTCGCGCCGAGGGCCAACATGATGGTCTGGGCGCCGCCGGGCAGAGACAGCGTGCGCGTCAGCAGCGGGCCGAGCGTCCAACCCATGAAACCGGTGAGCGCGAAGACGAGGCCGACGGCGGCGCCGCGGTTCTTCAGCTTGTGGATGCCGAACAGCAGGCCGAAGTAGGCTACCAGCGTCAGGATGATGCCGGGCGCTGGCAGGTTGAAGGCGACGGCCGCAGCGGCGACGGCGGCGCTGAACAGCAGCGTCATCGACAGCAGGGCATAGGTGTTGCGCAGCACCCGATGGGCGGTGCCGCGGTCGAGGGCGCCGCCGTGGGGCATGGCAATGGCGATGGGGCGGGTTTGCATGGCAGACCTCCGGTTTGAAAGAACACGGGCAGGGTACGTAGGCAAGACACCAAATAAAAGCAGAGAATCGCGAAACGTTTCTTCGTGATTACTTGCTGAATCACCATGAGCCTGAGCTTCAGTTATCGCCACCTCTACTACTTCTGGGCCGTTGCCAAGGAGGGCGGGTTGACGCGGGCCGCGGAGAAGCTGGGGCTGTCGGTGCAGACCGTCTCGACCCAGGTGCGTGAGCTTGAGCAGGCCCTCGGTGCAGCCCTGCTCAAGCCGGCCGGCCGCGGCCTGACGCTGACCGAAGCCGGCATCGCGGCGCTGGAGCAGGCCGAGCAGATCTTCCAGATCGGCGAAACCCTGCCCGAGCGGGTGCGAGATGCCGCCACCGCGCCGACGGTGCGCCTGGCCGTGGGCATCTCCGACGGCTTGCCCAAGCTCGTCGCGCAGCGCCTGCTCGCGCCCATCCTCGATACGCCGCAACTGCGCCTGCTTTGCCACGAGGACGAGTTCGACGACCTGCTCGGCGACCTCGCCCTGCATCGCCTGGACGTCGTGCTGGCGGACCGCCCCGCGCCGTCCAACCCGAATCTGCGCGTCTACAGCCACTCACTCGGCAGCTCGCCGGTGGCCTGGTATGCCCACCCGCGTTGGGCGGCCACGGCGGCGCGCGACTTCCCCGCCTCACTGGCCGACGTGCCGCTGCTGCTGCCCACCTCGCACGCGGCCTTGCGCCCGCGGCTGGACCATTGGCTGACCGACCTTGGCCTGCGCCCGCGGATCACCGGCGAGTTCGAGGACAGCGCGCTGCTGGCCACCTTCGGCAGCGAGGGCCTGGGCGTGTTCCCGGCCGCCACCGCGGTGGACGACGCGCTGACCGGCCGCTATGGGTTGGTGAACGTCGGCGCTGCCGAAGGCGTCGTCGAGCAGTTCTACGCGGTGGGCACGGACAAGAAGATCAGCCACCCGCTGGTGCGCCGGCTGCTGCCGCAGCCTGCCGACGCAGCGGGTTGATCCGGACGCGCTTGCTACAGTTGACGTTTACGTCAATTAACCTGCCCTGCAGGCCCGGCACGAGCGGGCACTGACAGGGCGGACCAGGAGACCCGAATGAACCTGCCCGGCCTCAACTTCCAGCTCGGCGAAGACATCGATGCGCTGCGCGACGCGGTGCGCGCCTTCGCCGACGAAGAGATCGCGCCCCGCGCGGCCGAGATCGACCGCAGCGATCAGTTCCCGATGGACCTGTGGCGCAAGATGGGCGACCTGGGCGTGCTGGGCATCACCGTGCCCGAGGAATACGGCGGCGCCAACATGGGCTATCTGGCCCACATGGTGGCGATGGAAGAGATCAGCCGCGCCAGCGCCTCGGTGGGCCTGTCCTACGGCGCGCACAGCAACCTGTGCGTGAACCAGATCAAGCGCAACGGCAACGCCGCGCAGCGCGCCAAGTACCTGCCCAAGCTGATCAGCGGCGAGCATGTCGGCGCGCTGGCGATGAGCGAACCGGGTGCGGGCTCCGACGTGCTGAGCATGAAGCTCAAGGCCGAGGACAAGGGCGGCGTCTACCTGCTCAACGGCAACAAGATGTGGATCACCAACGGCCCCGACGCCGACACGCTGGTGGTCTACGCCAAGACCGAACCCGAGCTGGGCGCGCGCGGCGTGACGGCCTTCCTCATCGAGAAGGGCATGAAGGGCTTTTCCATCGCGCAGAAGCTCGACAAGCTCGGCATGCGCGGCTCGCACACCGGCGAGCTGGTGTTCCAGGACGTCGAGGTGCCGGCCGAGAACGTGCTGGGTGCCGTGAACGGCGGCGCCAAGGTCCTGATGTCGGGCCTGGACTACGAGCGCGCGGTGCTGACCGGCGGGCCGCTGGGCATCATGCAAAGCGTCATGGACAACGTCGTGCCCTACATCCACGACCGCAAGCAGTTCGGCCAGAGCATCGGCGAGTTCCAGCTGATCCAGGGCAAGGTGGCCGACATGTACACCGTGCTGCAGGCCGCGCGCAGCTTTGCCTACACAGTGGCCAAGAACCTCGACATGCTGGGCGCCGAGCATGTGCGCCAGGTGCGCAAGGACTGCGCCTCCGTCATCCTGTGGACGGCTGAGAAGGCCACCTGGATGGCCGGCGAAGGCGTGCAGATCTTTGGTGGCAACGGCTACATCAACGAATACCCGCTGGGCCGGCTCTGGCGTGACGCGAAGCTTTATGAGATTGGCGCCGGCACCAGTGAAATCCGCCGCATGCTGATTGGCCGCGAGCTGTTTGCGGAGACGATGTAACTCGCCATTGCGACAATGCCAGCATGACGACGACCAACCACGAACTGCAGGATCTGCTCGACAACAACAAGCGCTGGGCCGCTGACACCGAGGCCCGCGAGCCGGGCTTCTTCTCCAGCCTGCTCAAGCAGCAGACGCCGCAATATCTTTGGATAGGCTGCGCCGACAGCCGCGTGCCGGCCAATGAGCTGGTGGACCTGCTGCCGGGCGAGCTGTTCGTGCATCGCAACGTCGCCAACGTCGTCGTGCATTCGGACCTGAATTGCCTGTCCGTCATGCAGTTCGCGGTGGACCAGCTCAAGGTGCGCCACATCATCGTCGTCGGCCACAGCAATTGCGGTGGCGTGCGCGCGGCGMTGTATGACATCCGCACGGGTCTGGCCGACAACTGGATCCGCCACGTGCAGGACGTGCGCAACGACCACCTGGCTTGGTTGGACAGCTTGCCCGAGGCCAGGCGCGTCGACGCACTGTGCGAGCTGAACGTGCTGGAGCAGGCGCGCAATGCCTGCCAGACGACGGTCGTGCAGGACGCCTGGCAGCGTGGCCAGGAGATCGTCGTGCATGGCTGGGTCTATGGCCTGCACAACGGCCTGCTGGAGGATCTGCAGCTCACGGCCACCAAGGCCGAGGACGTGGAGCCGTCCTACCGTCGTGCGCTGGAGCGCGTCAAGGCGCGCTACGCCACAGTGGCCTGAATAGAGTCGGGGCATGTTCCCGACCCAGCTCACGGACTCGCGCGCCTTCGACATCGCCCAGGCTCTGCTGGGCGGTTTCGATCGCCACTACAAGCTCTTCCGCGCCACCTCGGCCGAGGCCAAGGCGCGCTTCGAGCATGGCGACTGGCAGGGCCAGCAGCGTGCCCAGGCCCTGCGCATCGAGTTCTACGACGCCCGCGTTGCCGAGGCCAGCGAGCTGCTGGAGGCGCGCTTCTCGGCGTCCACACTGCCCATGGAAGTCTGGCAGCAGGTCAAGCTGCACTACATCGGCCTGCTGACCAACCACCACCAGCCCGAGCTGGCCGAGACCTTCTTCAACTCGGTGTGCACGCGCATCCTGCACCACGCCTATTTCCACAACGACTTCATCTTCGTGCGCCCGGCCATCTCGACCGAGTACATCGAGAACGACGAGCCCGGAGCGACCCCGACCTACCGCGCCTATTACCCGGCTCCAGACAAGCTGCGCGAGACCCTCCAGCGCGTCATCACCAACTTCCAGTTGAACGGCGAGTTCGCCCACCTCGACGCCGACGTCGACCAGGTGCTGGCCGCCGTCGCGCGGCGCCTCGGCGAGTTCCGCCGGCGCGCCAACTTCCAGCTGCAGGTGCTGTCCAGCCTGTTCTACCGCAACAAGGGCGCCTATGTCGTCGGCAAGATCATCAACGGCTTCACCGAGACGCCGTTTGCGCTGCCCATCCTGCGCGGCGAAGACGATGGCCGCTACTTCATCGACGCGGCGCTGTTCGGCGAAGACGATCTGCTGATCCTGTTCAGCTTCGCCCGCGCTTACTTCCTCGTCGACATGGAGGTGCCGAGTGCGTACGTGCAGTTCCTGCGCTCCATGATGCCGAGGAAACCCCGCTCGGAAATCTATTCGGCGCTGGGCCTGCAGAAGCAGGGCAAGAACCTGTTCTATCGGGACTTCCTCTATCACCTGCGCCATTCGTCGGACAAGTTCCGCATCGCGCCTGGCATCAAGGGCATGGTCATGCTGGTGTTCGACCTGCCGAGCTGGCCCTTCGTCTTCAAGGTCATCAAGGACTTCTACCCACCGCAGAAGGACACCACGCGCGAGCTCATCCAGAGCAAATACCTGCTGGTGAAGAGCCACGATCGCGTGGGCCGCATGGCCGACACGCTGGAGTACACGCGCGTGGCCTTCCCGCGGCATCGCTTCGAGGAGGAGCTCCTCGATGAGTTGAAGCACTTCTGCGGGAGCCTCATTGAAGAGAACGGCGACGACCTCGTCATCCGCCACCTCTACATCGAGCGGCGCATGGTGCCGCTGAACATCTACTTGGCAGAAGCCACGCCCGAACAGGTGGAGCGCGTCGTCATCGAGTATGGCAACGCCATCAAGGACCTGGTGGCCGCCAACATCTTCCCTGGCGACATGCTGTGGAAGAACTTCGGCGTGACCCGCCACGGCAAGGTCGTGTTCTATGACTACGACGAGATCGAATACCTGACCGACTGCAACTTCCGCCGCGTGCCCGAGCCGCGCAATGAGGAGGAAGAAATGTCAGGCGAGGTCTGGTACGGCGTCGCGCCGCGCGACGTCTTTCCCGAGACTTTCGCGCCCTTCCTGCTAGGTAATCCGAAAGTGCGCGAGGCTTTCATGCGGCATCACGCGGACCTGCTGGACGCCGGCTTCTGGCAGGGCCACAAGGAGCGCATCCTGGCAGGGCATGTGCATGATGTGTTTCCCTATGACCAAGCGCGACAGTTCAAGCGGCACAAATCTGTTTCGTGACCGGCACACCCGCCGAGACCAATTGGCGCGGCCCGCACGAGGCCGTGCGAACGTCATGAGCGCAGGGCTTGCCAACACCGCGCCAAACTACTACGCCGCCGCCAGGAGAGTCCTTCCTTTGTAGGACAGCCMTGTCATTTGGCTGCTCCGTTTCCATTGGGGCAGGCCTCCGCGGACAGGATTCGCTCGATACTATCGAGCCCGGCTTGAGAATCATCGCCGTGGTTGATGTGATACCACTTGCCCTTGGCTGCATGGAGTCTTCCGCCGTCTACCTCCAGGCTTTCTCCCTGGCTGACGTAGTCCGCGAAGCGATCGCTGATGGGAGTGCGCCGGAGCAGGAGTAGATAAGTGCTGCCGTCGTTGAAGTGGGTGCCGTAGGTATTCAGGACCCGGAGCGGTTCCCCCTGATCAGAAACTTCGCCTCCCTGGCGTAGAACGTTGACGGCTTTGCCCGGGTCGAACGACGCATTCCCTTTCAGTTTTCTAGTGATGGTGAACGGGGTTTTGGTAATGATGTCGGCCTTGTCCGCCGTCAGGGCGGAAACAGGGATTCCCGCTTTCGCGACGACAACTCCGTCGACACCGCAGACGTCATCGTGCAGATATTGCTCATCCAGGTTTTTGAACGAATTGCGCTTTTCGCTGGACCTGATCGGGTGCGCCACCAGGGCCATCGAGCGCCCGCGCGCTCCATCCGGAAACTTGTCGGCTTCGTGAAGGTTCTGCCTCTTGAAGACGCGAATGCCGAAGTAGTTGGAGGCCCAGGCCAACTCGCTTGCGTCCCAGGCGGCATCCGCAGCCGCGATTCCGCAACTCGCGGCAAGAACCAGTGTTGCAATCAAATTCTTTTTCATGGAACCGCTGAGTAAATAGTCGCTCTTCATTCGCACCCTCTCTGTTCCAGGGATTCCTGGACCATGGCCTTTGCGCGAGTCAGAGTCGTCCCGGGCTCAAACGGCGACCAACCAGGCGCGGAATAGATGGTCCCGTTTGAAATCTCGAGAAAATACGGAGTGCCGGCAAAGATCCTCTTGTTCTTGTCTCTAGCGGAGTGCATTATCATCAGATAATGGCGACCCTTAACATAGGCTGCCTGCGGATTGTCTAGGCGAATGGTTTCCCCCTTGTCTTCGACTGTCCCGCCTTCAACCAGCAGGTCGAAGGATTGCGCCTTCAACGCGGGCTGCTCGCTCCAGCTCTCAACGAGCTTGAAATGCAGCTTAGTAAAAATACCATTCTCGTCTTTTCCGATGAAAGATCTGGAATTTTGAAGCTCAGCTACGCCAAATACGGCATAGCGGCAAGCAAAGCGACGCAACACTTCCTGGGTGGGATCCATTGCCCCTGAGACCGGAGGCGCCTCAGAGCCTGGAAAATATGTAGTTCCAAGAACGCCATCGGGATGCTTGTAGTTTCGCAGGCCATCCAATTTTAGCCTCTGCCTCATTCTTTTGGATGTGGGGAGCAACGATGCTGCTATGTCTTGATCCTTGTCATCAACGGTTAAGTTCTCATCGGCTGCTATAACTGAGGCGGCTGCCATCATCAACAGCACGGCGATTAACGATCTTCTTTGGAACATAGTTAAATCCATCATCTTGGTGATGATGTCGACTGCAGCGCCTTCAGCTGAACAGGGGCACGGTCGACCAGGTGATAAATGTTTAGCGGGTCACAGAGACTTAAGCGGCTACCGCCTGTTCGAGGGCAGTATCAAGCTCTGGTTCTGGTATTTCTTCGGCAATCTTACAGAACCACTTGGCCCCGTTGATCTGCCATTTGCACCCCTCCTCGGGTGGGATCACCAGGAGTGCACGGGTCATAGACAGTCATGCGTCCGGCGTATGGCGCATCAACATGCGTAGGCGCCTTGAGATTTCTTTTTCAGCATCAATTGACCTGCTCCCCCCGCCAGTCATACCAAACTAAACGGGAGCGAGTCAAATTACATCGAGCGCCGCATGGTGCCGCTCAACATCGGACGCGACGCCCGAGCAGTTGGGGCGCGTCGTCGTCGAGTACGGCAACGCGATCACGGACCTGGTGGCTGCCAACATCTTTCCCGGCGACATGCTGTGGAACTTCGGCATCACTCGGGAGGACCGCCGCCACGGCAAGGTCGTGTTCTACGACTACGACGAGATCGAGTGCCTGACCGACTGCAACTTCCGCCGCGTGCCCGCGCCGCGCAACGAGGAGGAAGAGATGTCAGGCGAGGTCTGGTACAGCCCCGCGCCGCGCGACGTTTTTCTCGGCAACCCGCAGGTGCGCGAGTGCTTCATGCGCCATCACGCGGACCTGCTGGGTGCGAGCTTCTGGCAGGGCCGTAAGGAGCGCATCCTGGCGGGGCAGGTGCATGATGTGTTTCCGTACGGCGCGGCGCGGCGCGGCGCGGCACGGCGCTTCGCAGCGGCCTGAGCCGAAGCGGCTCCGTCCGACAGGCGCCGCCCCGCCGCCCATCAACAATGGCGCCGCCGCAACCCGTGGCCTCTGGGGACAACCGCATGATCTTCGACGCCATCCGCGAAAGCCACGACCTGCAACGCGACCTGTGCCGCAAGCTGACCGCGTCACGCGGCGACATGGCCGCGCGCCAGTTGCTGTTCCTGCAGTTGAAGGTCGAGCTGATGGCACACGCGGCGGCCGAAGAGCGCTTCCTCTACGTGCCGCTGCTGATGGAGGACGGAGGCCTTGATGCCTCGCGGCATGCGCTGCATGAGCACCACCAGGTGGACGAGCTGCTCGAAGACCTGTCGGTGCGCAACAAGCAGCAGGATGGCTGGATTGCGACCGCCAAGGAACTCAGCTTCAAGG
>NZ_JBFUMO010000101.1:0-14429 GCF_054049355.1 Roseateles sp. P5_E11
GACCCATGCCGCGCTGAGAATCGCTCACCATGATTCGCCTCAACGTCACCACCTTCAACGGGCTGCCCGTGAGCCAGCCGCTGTCCGCCCAGTTCGACGAACTCGGCGGCGACATCGGCCGCGCGGACACCAACCAGCTGGTGCTGCCCGACCCCGAGCGCACGATCTCGCGCGTGCACGCCCGCGTGCTGTTCCGCGCCAGCAGCGGTTTCGGCATCGTCGACCAGGGCAGCAATGCCATCAGCGTGAACGGCATCCAGCTCGGCAAGGGCCGCGAGGCAGCCATCAAGCCGGGCGACCAGATCCAGATCGGCGGCTATGTCCTCGTCGTCGAAGCCGGCAGCCCCAGCGGCGCTGCGGCCGACCCCTTTGCCGACTTCTTCGGCATGGCACCGGCCACGGCTTTGACCCAGCCGGGCATTCGGCGTGACGTGGCGGCCGCCGACCCGCTCGGCCTTTTCGGCGGCCCCAATCCTCCCGCTCCGCCCGCACCGGCGCCGTCTTTCACCGCACCGCCACCGCCCGCGGCGATGGGCGGCATCCCGGCAGATTGGGACCCCTTCGCGCCGGTGGCCGCACCCAGGCAGGCAGCCACCCCGGCGCCTTCGGCCGGCGCACGTGCCCTTGGCCTGGACCTGGGCGCCGGCGCACCCGCACCGTTGATCCCCGACCTGCCCGGCGCCAGCAGTGGCCGCGGTGCCGGCGGCGATTCGCTGGACATGCTGTTCGGCCTGGGCGCGCCCACGCCCGCCAGCAACAACCCGCTGGCCCAATCCCTGCTCGGCGAGGCCGTCGCCCAGCCCAATATGGCGGGCCATGCCGACCCGATGCAGGCCCTGGGCATGCTGCCCGCCGCGGCCGGGCAGGCGCTGCCAGACACGACCTCGGAGCTGAACCGGCCCTTCATTGCGCCCAACGCGCCGGCATCGTCGACATCGACGGGCCAGCGGCCCCGGCCGCCGGCCGCCTCCATGGCTGCGCTGAATGCCCTGGATCCATCCGGCACGCTGTCGGGCGCCGTCGTGTCCTGGAACGACAGCGCCGGCGAGGGCCGCACCATCATCCGGGCGGGCAAGAAGCCCGAAGCCGCCGCGCCCGTGGCAGCGCCCGCCGCACCGCTGATGCCGCCGCCCCCGCCGCCGGCCATGGCAGCACCGGTCGCCCAGCCCACACCCATGGCTCCAGGCATGCCTGCCGATCAAGCCGCCCTGTTGGCCGCCTTCCGTGAAGGCCTGGGGATTCCCAACCTGCCGGCCGGTGGTCTCACGCCCGAGTTCATGCGCTTGCTGGGCCAGCTCGTCCACGAGTCGGCGCGCGGCACGGTGGACCTGCTGGTCGCTCGTGCGGCCCTGAAGCGCGAAGTACGCGCCGAGGCGACCATGATCGTCGCCAAGGAAAACAACCCGCTGAAGTTCTCACCCACGGCCGAGGTGGCGCTCGGCCACCTGCTCGGGCCGTCGGTGCGCGGCTTCATCGAACCCCATCGCGCCCTGCGCGACGCCTTCGACGACCTGCGCGCCCACCAACTCGCCTTCCTGGCCGGCATGCGCGCCGCGCTCGAAGGCCTGCTGCAGCGCTTCGACCCCGCTCAGCTGGAATCGCGGCTGACGCAGAAGTCGGTGCTGTCCAGCCTGCTGCCCGCGGCGCGCAAGGCCCAGCTCTGGTCGGTGTTCCAGAACGAATACCAGCAGATCGCCGGTGAACTGTCGGACGACTTCCACCAGGTCTTCGGGCGCGAGTTCCTGCGCGCCTATGAAGCGCAGCTCGACGCGCTTGAGCAAGAACAACGATAGAAGGAGCCCCGTGCAAATCGAGCTCGCATTGATGTCGGAACAGGGCGGCCGCGACTACAACGAGGACGCCTGCGGCCACTGGCATTCCGAGCGCTACCTGTGCTGTGTGCTGGCCGATGGCGCTGGCGGCCATGGCGGCGGCGACATCGCGTCCAAGCTCGCCGTCAGCCATGTGCTGCAGGGCTATGCCAGCCTGCCCGCCCACCACCCGCAGGCGCTGGAAGCCCTGCTGGCGGACACCAACCGCGAGCTGCTCGCCCAGCGCGCCGCCAACCCGCAGCTGCGCAATATGCATTCCACGGTGGTCGTGCTGTCCATCGACCTGCAGGAGCGCACCGCGCTGTGGGGCCACTGCGGCGACTCGCGCTTCTATGCCTTCCGCGATGGCGTTCTCGCCCAGCGCACGCGCGACCACAGCCTGGTGCAGTCCCTCATCGACGGCGGCCTGCTTGACGAGGCCGGTGCTCGGGTACATCCCAAGCGCAGCGAGCTCTACTCGGCCCTGGGCACCCAGGGCGAGGATCTGCACATCAGCGTCGCGCCCCAACCCTGGCCGTTGGAGGGTCGCGAGGCCCTGATGCTGTGCACCGACGGCCTGTGGGAATGGCTGACCGACGACGAGATCGCCATCGCGCTGTCCTTTGCGGCAGAGCCGCAAGCCTGGCTGAACGACCTCGGCCAGCGCGTGCGGCTGGCCGCGGCCGACAAGCCCAACCACGACAACTTCACCGGCCTGGCCCTCTGGCTCAAGAATGATTAGCCCCTCGCCCAGTCTCGCCGCGCTGAACGCGGGCGCGTCCGGTCGGTCCCCCGCGGGGACGGCGACGCTTGCAGCATTGAGCCGCAAGCTAGTCGCCAACGCGGGCCGGCTAGGGAGCGGCCCGTCGCTCGGCCCGCAATACTCAGGCCCTATCGCCTAAGGAGAAGCGCCATGCCTCAACATGTCTGCAAGGGTGCTCAGCTGATGTGCACCTTCGGCTCCAAGCCCAGCGCGCTGGAAGTGCTGCCGCTGAACAAGATGAAGACCAGCAACCAGTTTGCGGCCAACATCATGGACAACAAGCCCATGGTGAACATCCAGCCCTTCGGCCCGTGCAAGAGCATGGCCAACCCGACGGTCGCCGCAGCCACCGCGGCCGCCACGGCGGCGGCGCAGGGCGTGTTCACGCTGACGCCCATGCCCTGCGTGCCGGTCTTTCCCGCGCCCTGGGTGCCAGGCGCCCCGACCGTCATGCTGGCCAATATGCCGGTGCTGAACAACACCTCCAAGCTGATGTGCGCCTATGCCGGCGTCGTCAGCATCGTGTCACCCGGTCAGATGACCGAGATGGTGCCCTGAACGGGAAATCCTAAAGTGAAAGCCGCCCTCCACGGGCGGCTTTCTCTTTTCGGGCCGAGCGCCGGGCCGCTCCCAAGCCGRCCCGCTGGGCAATGTGCTTGCGGCTCAATGCCGCAAGCATCGCCGTCCCCTCGGGGGACCGGTTGGGCACGCCCGCGTTCAGCGCGGCGAGACCGGACGAGGGGCTTCTTATTTCCGCCCGATCTCCACCCGGCGGTTCTCGTCGGCGTTGGGCTTGGCGGGATTCTTCAGGTCCTTGGAGCCCACGCCTTCGATGACCAGCAAGGCCGGATCGGTGCCCTTGCTGACGAGATAGTCGCGCACCGACTCGGCTCGCTTGATGGACAGGGCCTGATTGGMCTGCGGCGTGCCCGAGGCGTCGGCGTGGCCGATGACGCGCACCTTGCGGTCGCTGTTCTTCTTGGTCTTGAGCACGTCGGCGAAGACGTCGAGCTGTTTCTTCAGCACAGGCGGCAGTTCGGCCGAGCCCACCTTGAAGGCCGTGGCCGGCAGCGAGTACTTGATGGCCGGCTTGAAGCCCATGCACTTGAAGCCCGAAGCCTCCAGTTCCTTGCACTTGTCGTCAGGGAACAGGCCTTCGGCGATGGAMTCTGCCGTGGGCACGGTCTTGCCCAGGTCGACCGCGTCGGCAGCGGACGCCGCTGGAGGGGGAATCTCCGGCGTCTGGGCTGCCGCACTCAGGGTGAGACCGCACAAGGAAAGGATCAGGAGGGGGCGAAACTTCTTCATGACGGGTACTCGTGTGGCGGAATGAACCGCTGTCTGAGTGACCGTCGCTGCCGATTGGTTCCCGATGGAGCGGGGAACCAAGCGCGCCCCACAGTCACTCAGTGCCTGATCGCAGGCCGCCGTGGCTGCTTACCGTCTGTTTTTCTGCTCCATTGAGGCGATCCCATCCATGACCTGGCGTGACCGAGTGATCTGGACGGAGGGCATGTTCCTCCAGCCGCAGCACTTCCAGCAGCACGACCGCCACTGGGAGCACCAGTGGCGCCAACGCCTGCAGCAGGCCGTGGCCTATGCCTGGGGCTTCGGGGCCCTGAGCCTGGACGAGGCCTCGTTGACACTGGGGAAGGTGGGCCTGGCTTCGGCACAGGGCCTGCTGCCCGACGGCACGGCCTTCTCCGCCCCGGGCGGCGATGCCGCACCCGCGGCCCTGGACATCCCGGCCGACGCCCGCAATGAGATCGTCGTGCTGGCCGTCACCCTGCAGCGCCCGGGCGTCGTCGAGACCGATGCCGAACAGGCCGCCGGCGCCATGGGCCCGCGCTTCATGGCCGCCGAGGTCAATGTCGGCGACAGCAATTCCCAGCTCGACCGCGACGCCGCCTTGCAGATCGGCCGGCTCAACCTGCGCCTGATGCTGCAACGCGATGCTGGTGAGGGCTACGCCACGTTGGGCGTGGCCCGCGTCGTCGAGCGCCGTGCCGACAACCGCGTCGTGCTGGACCCCAGCTTCGTGCCGCCGCTGCTGCATGCGCCGGCCCACCCGGTGCTGGACGGTTATGTGCGCGAACTCTGCGGCCTGCTGAACCAGCGCGGTGAAGCGCTTGCCGCCCGCCTGGCCGCTCCCGGCCGCGGCGGTGTCGGCGAGATCTCGGACTTCCTGCTGCTGGAAGCCGTCAACCGCAACCAGGCCCTGTTCAACCACCTGCGCTCAGTCTCGCTGCTGCACCCGGAGCGGCTTTACAGCGACTGCCTGACGCTGGCCGGCGACCTCGCCACCTTCCGCGACAGCCGCCGCCCGGCCCAATACGCCGAGTATGTGCACGACGACCTCGCCGCCACCTTCCGCCCGGTCATCGACGACCTGCGCCAGTCCCTGTCCATGGTGATGGAGCAGACCGCCATCCCCATCGAGCTGCAGGACCGCGCCTACGGCGTGCGCGTCGCCCTCATCCCGGACGTGCAGTTGCAGCGCAGCGCCACCTTCGTGCTCGCCGTGTCGGCCCAGCTGCCCGGCGACGCACTGCGGGCGCGCTTCCCCACCCAGGTCAAGATCGGCCCGGTCGAGCGCATCCGCGACCTCGTCAACCTGCAACTGCCCGGCGTCACGCTGCGCCCGCTGCCGGTGGCGCCGCGCCAGATCCCCTATCACGCGGGCCACAACTACTTCGAGCTGGAGACCCGCGGCAACGAGCTGTGGAAGCAGCTCGAAAGCTCGGGCGGCCTGGCCATGCACATCGCCGGCGAGTTCCCGGGGCTCGAACTCGAGTTCTGGGCCATCCGCGCTTGAGACGCGCCATGAAACACGAACACAGCCACAGAGACACAGAGGCACAGAGAAAAGCCGGAAGGAAGCTGAATTCCTCTGTGTCTCTGTGCCTCCGTGGCTGTGTTTTGAATTGATCGGTTGATGCGATGAGCGATCCCAACAACGACGACCCCTTCGCCGCCTTCGGGCAGGACCGCACCGTCATCAAGCCCAGCGCGGGCCGAGCGGCGACGACGGCGCCCCAGCCGCCGGTCCGGCCGGCCGCGGCCCCAGGCCACGCGCCAACCGGCATCCCCGCCGGCCCGATCGGGAAAGAGGCCCCGATGGCGCTGGAGGCACTCACCACCGCCAGCCTCAACCCGCTGGTGGCCGCCGCCATGCCGCTGCTGTCAGCAGCGCCGCGCGTGCGCCACAGCGCCCAGCATCCCAACCCCGCCGGGCTGAAGGAGGCCCTGGCCGAAGGCATCCGCGCCTTCGAGGCCAAGGCGCGCGCGGAAGGCCTGCCCAATGAGCAGGTCATCGCCGGCCGCTACATCCTGTGCACGCTGCTCGATGAGTCCGCCGCGAGCACACCCTGGGGCGGCTCGGGCGCCTGGGCCGCGCAGAGCCTCTTGGTGCAATTCCACAACGAGTCCTGGGGGGGTGAGAAGGTCTTCGCGCTGATGGCCAAGCTGGCCGAGAACGTGCCGGCCAACCGCAACCTGCTGGAGCTGCTCTACGTCTGCCTGGCCTTCGGTTTCGAGGGCCGCTACCGCGTCGTCGACAACGGCCGCGCCCAGCTCGATGGCGTGCGCGCCCGGCTGGCGCAGATGCTGCGCCAAGGCCTCAATCCCGACCCGGCGCTGTCGCCACGCTGGCAGGGTGCCGAGCCTGGCGAGGGCGGCCTGCGCCAGAAGCTGCCGCTCTGGGTGATCTGGGCCGCCACGGCCCTGGTGCTGCTGCTCGTCTACGTGGGCTTGCGCTTCAGCATCAACGGCAACTCGGACGCCGTCTTCGCCACGCTGCGCGGCTTCGACGTCAAGACCGCCGCGGTCGCCGCGCCCACGCCGCCACCCGCAGCGCCGCGCCTGGCCGGCCTGCTGGACCTCGACGTCAAGGCCGGCCTGGTGCAGGTCAATGACCTGGCCGACCGCTCCATCGTCATCATCAAGGGCGACGGCCTGTTCAACCCCGGCAGCGCCGAGGTGTCGTCGGAGCTGCGGCCGCTGGTGCTGCGCATCGGCGAGGCGCTGCAGCGCATGAAGGGCCAGGTGCAGATCACCGGCCATACCGACAACCAGCCCATCCGCTCGTTGCGCTTCCCGTCCAACTGGCATCTGTCGCAGGCCCGCGCCGAGGCCTTCCGCAACCTGCTGGCCGAGCGCGTCGAGATCGGCCGGCTGCGTGCCGAAGGGCGAGCCGATGCTGAGGCCGTGGCCGACAACGCCACCCCCGCCGGTCGAGCCAAGAACCGCCGCGTCGAAGTCACGCTGATGGTGCAGGACCGCTGATCATGAAAAAAGTCCTGTCCTTCCTGTTCCACCCCGTCACGCTCGGCGTGTTCGGCCTGCTTGTCATCTCGGCCCTGGTCTGGTGGGTCGGCCCACTGATCGCTTTCGGCGAGCACCGGCCGCTGGACACCAGCTTCTCGCGCTGGATTGCCCTGGCCATCGTCTGGCTGCTGGGCGGCCTGCGCCTGGTGTGGACGCAGATGCGCCGCCGCCGCATCAACGCCGCCCTCGTCAAGGGCATGGGCTCCGGGCCTTCGGCTGCAGCCAAGGAAGAGGTGGTGCTGCAGGAGCGCTTCACGCAGGCGCTGGGCCTGCTGAAGAAGGCGCCGGGCGCCAAGAAGGGCCTGTTCGGCGGCAGCTCGCTGTATGACCTGCCCTGGTACATCTTTGTCGGCGCACCGGGCTCGGGCAAGACGACGGCGCTGCTGAATGCAGGCCTGAACTTCCCGCTGACCGAGAAGCTAGGCCAGGCCAGCGTGCGCGGCGTCGGCGGCACGCGCAACTGCGAGTGGTGGTTCAGCGACGAGGCCGTCCTCATCGACACCGCCGGCCGCTACGCCACACAGGACTCCGACAAGGAAACGGACGCCGCGGCCTGGAACACCTTCCTGGACCTGCTGCGCAAGGCACGCCCGCGCCGCCCCATCAACGGCGTGCTGCTGACCATCAGCGTGCAKGATCTGCTGGCCCTGCCGCCCGACCAGCGCAAGGAGCAGGCCTCGCGCGTGCGCGGCCGCATGCAGGAGCTGCAGCAGCGCCTGGGTGTACGCGCACCGGTCTATGTGATGGTCACCAAGTGCGACCTGCTGGCCGGCTTCAACGAGACCTTCGGGCCCATGGGCAAGGAGGAGCGCGACCAGGTCTTCGGCTTCAGCTTCCCGGTTTCGATGGCGCCGGGCGAGGAGACGCTCGCCAATTTCGGCAGCGAGTTCGCGTCGCTGGAGAAGCGCCTGCGCGAGCGCCTCATCGAACGCATGGAGGCCGAGAGCGACACGCTCAAGCGCGCCACCCTGTTCGCCTTCCCGCAGCAGTTCGGTGGGCTCAAGGGCTTGCTGGGCGGCTACCTGGAGACCGTCTTCGGCGGCAGCGGTGCGCTCGACGAAGCCCCGCGCCTGCGCGGCGTCTACTTCACCAGCGGCACGCAGGAGGGCACGCCCATCGACCGCGTGCTCGGCGCGCTGGCCCGCACCTTCGGCGTCGAGCGCCGCCTGACGCCACCCGCCGCGGCCAAGGGCCGCAGCTATTTCCTGAACCACCTGCTGCGCAAGGTCGTGTTCGTCGAGCAAGGCCTGGTGGGGCAGAACGCCCAGGTCGAGCGCCGCAGTGCGCGGCTGCGCCTGGCGGGCCTCATGACCCTCGGCATCGTCACCTTGACGCTGCTGGTCGGCTGGGGCTTCAGCTACTTCGGCAACCAGCGCTACATCACCGACATCGAGGCCAAGCTGCCGGCCCTGCAGGACACCATCAAGGCCCTGCCGCCCACCAGCGGCAGCGACCCCTCGGCCCTGCCCGAAGCGCTGGCCGCCATCCGCGACGCGGCCCAGCCGCCTGGCTTCGCGCTGAACGACCCGCCGCTTCGCCTGGGCTTCGGCCTCTTCCAGGGCGACAAGCTCGACGCCGGCGCCCAGGTCTCCTACCACCGCCTGCTGCAACGCGGCTTGGCACCACGCGTCGCAGCGCGCCTGGAGGAGCGCCTGCGCACCGCCAACCGCGACAACCTCGAGTTCGCCTACGAGTCGCTGAAGGCCTACCTGATGCTCTACACGCCCGAGCATCTGGACGCACCGGGCCTGCAGGCCTGGGTGGGCCTGGACTGGGACGCCAACCTCGAAGGCAGCCTGGGCGCCGAGAAGGTGGCGCTGCTGAAGAACCACCTCGACGCCTTGCTGTCGCGCGGCGCCTTCGAAGTGGCCCAGCCCATGGACAAGACGCTGGTGTCCAGCGTGCGCGAGATGCTGGGCGCCTACCCGCTCGAATACCGCATCTTCAGCCGCCTGCGCCGCGCCCAGATCGACGGCGACCTGCCGCCCTTCACGGTGGCGGCCGCGGCCGGCCCGCAGAGCCCTAACGTCTTCGTGCGTGCCAGCGGCCAGCCGCTGACCCAGGGCATCCCGGGCATGTTCACCAAGGACGGCTACAAGAAGGCCTTCCAGACCTCGGTGGACAAGACGGCCAAGCAGCTCGCCGACGAGGAGGCCTGGGTGCTGGGCACCAACGCGGCCACGGCCAAGCGGCAGGCGGCCGACAAGACCCTGGTGGAGCGCGTGCGCCGCCTCTACCTGGAGGAATACGTCAAGGTCTGGGACGCCTACCTGGCCGACGTGCGCCTCGTGAAGCTCAACGGCCTGGACCGCGGCATTGCCGTGTCGCGCCTGGTGTCGGCGGTGGATTCGCCGCTGGCCGCCTTCCTGCGCGCCGCGTCCAGGGAGACGACGCTGATCGACCCGGTCAGCAACGACAACACCATCAACAAGGAGCTGAACAAGCGCGCCGATGACGCCGTCTTTGCCAAGGGCGGCGAACTGGCCCGCCTGGCCGGGAACCAGGCCAAGGCGCCGACGTCCATCTCGCGCGACGGCCCGCTGGAGAAGATCGTCGACGACCACTTCGCCGCGCTGCGCCGCCTCGTGACCGGTACGCCGCCGCCGCTGGACGACGTGATGAAGATGTTCAACGAGGTCTATGTGCAGCTCAGCGCCGTGCAGGAGGCCTTGAAGAGCAAGTCACCGCCGCCCGCGGGTGGTGGTGGCGGCAAGCTCAAGGCCGCCGCCGGCCAGCAGCCCGAGCCACTGCGCGGTGCGCTGGAGACCCTGGCCGAGGCCGCCGACAACCAGAGCCGCCTGGTGGAGCGCCAGAGCCTGACCGGCGAACTGCAGCCCGTCAGCGAGTTCTGCAGCCGCGCCATCGCCGGCCGCTATCCGGTCGCACAGGGCTCCAAGGTCGACGTGCTGCCGGAGGACTTCGGCCAGTTCTTCGCCCCCGGCGGCATGATGGATGACTTCTTCACGCGCAAGCTCAGCCCCCTGGTCGATGTCGGCACCAACCCCTGGAGCTTCCGGCCCACGGGAGATGGAGCGAAGCCGGTGTCGCCGGCGGCCCTGGCCGACTTCCAGCGCGCCACCCGCGTGCGCGAGGTCTTCTTCCGCGGCGGCGGCAAGGCCCCGGCCTTCCGCGTCGACGTGCGCGTGCTGGAGCTGAACGACGGCCTGAAGGAGTTGACGCTGGACATCGACGGCCAGGTCAGCAAGTTCACCGCCGGCAGCAACCAGGCGGTCAGCCTGCAATGGCCGGGCGCGCGCCTGAGTTCGCAGATCAAGCTCAGCGGCCAGCCGGGCGGCACGCCGGTCACCTTCGACGGCCCCTGGGCGCTGTTCCGCCTCTTCGACCGCTTCGAGGTGCAGGGCTCGCCGCAACAGCCCGAGCGCTTCGTCGTCGTCATCAACCTCGACGGCCATCGCGTCCGGCTGGAGGTCACGGCCAGCAGCGTCTTCAATCCGTTCCGGCTGCGCGAGCTGCAGCAGTTCCGCTGCCCGGGGGCGTTGTGAGCGGCGTTGCCGGTTGGTATGGCAAGTTGCCGGCGCTCGGCGATTTCGCGTCGCGCCGGCTGACTCCGGAATGGATCGCGCAGTGGGATGGCTGGCTGGCCGCCGGCCTGCACCAGTTGCGCGTGGACGCGCCCGACACCTGGCTGAACGACTACCTCGCCAGCCCTGCCTGGCGCTTCGCGCTGCTGCCCGGCGCCTTGCCTGACGGCTCGGGTGAAGGCCTGCGCGTCGGCGTGATGATCCCTTCGGTGGACCGGGTGGGCCGCTACTTCCCCCTGGTCGTCATCAGCCCGCCCCTGCCGCGCCCCAACGACGGCGCCCAGGTGGCCGCGCTGTGGCAATGGGCCGGCCAGATCGAGGAGATCGCCGTCAACGCGCTGCATGACGACTGGAGTGCGGAGACGCTGGATGCGGCCCTGGCCGATGTTCCGCCTCCGACCTCCCTGCCCGACAACGGCCTGCCGCCGGCACTGGCCGCCTTGCTGAGCCAGGCCGCCTGGGACGGCCTGCAAGGCTGCAGCCTGTGGCTGCATGCCGGTGGCGGCCCGAGCGTGCAGCCCGCCCTCCCCCAAGGCGCGGCCTTCGCCGCCCTTTTCAGACCCGACTGAGGACGCCATGAGCGACTGGACCCCCAACTACGGCCAACTCTCGGCCCCCGCTCCTGCATGGGCCGCCAAGCGGCCGATCCGCATTGCGCTGCTGGGCGACTTCGGCGCGGGCGCCGCGGCCGGCCGCCTGGACACCGGCGATGAGCTCACCCGCCGCAAGCCGCGCGCCGTCGAATTCGATTCGCTCGAAGACTGGTTGGGCCAGCAGAACATCACGCTGAACCTTCCGGTGGGCACCGACGGCGCGCCGGTCGAAATCCCGCTGGCAGACCTCGACTCCTTCCACCCCGACACGCTGTTCCGCGAGCTGGATTTGTTCAAGAAGCTCAATGACCTGCGCAAGCGCCTGAACAACACCGCCAGCTTCGACAAGGCCGCCGCCGAGGTCGCCAAGTTCGCCGGCAGCACCCAGAAGGCCTCGCGCGCGGGCCGCGGCGCGCGTGCTCGCGGCGCCAGCCCGTCGGCCGGCGCCCGACTGGACGATTTCGCGCGACTGACCGGCCGCGCGAGCGCCCCTGACAGCGGCGGCGGCATCGACACGCTGCTGCGCAACGTCATCGGCCCCTTCGTCGTGCCGGCGGCCAAGCCCGAGAAGGCGGGTCTGTTGAACACGTTGGACGCCGCGATTGCCGACGGCATGCGTGCCGTGCTGCACCAGGCCGACTTCCAGGCCACCGAGTCGCTGTGGCGCGGCGTGGACTTCCTGCTTCGCCGCCTGGAGACCGGGCCGATGCTGCAGGTGCATCTCATCGACATCAGCGCCGAGGAGTTCGCCGCCGACCTGAGCGCCAGCGACGACCTGACCGACAGCGGCCTGTACCGCCTGCTGGTGAGCAAGCCCGCCGAGGCCAAGGACGGCGGCTACACCTACGTCGCCGGCCTCTACCAGTTCGAGGCCACGCCGCCGCACACCGAGCTGCTGGGCCGCATGGCCAAGGTCGCCGCAGCGGCCGGTGCGACCTTCTTCACCGCGATGGCCGTGGACGAGCTCAGCAACCCGCGCGTGCCGCCGCACCCGCTGGTGGTGGACGCCTTCGCCGCGCTGCGCGGCCTGCCGGAGTCCAAGCGCCTGGCCCTGCTCGGCCCGCGCTTCCTGATGCGCCACCCCTACGGCAAGCGCAGCGATCCGATCTCATCCTTCGCCTTCGAGGAATTCACGATGGCCGAYGGCCTGGGCGGGCTGCTGTGGGGTCACCCGGCGCTGCTGGCACTGACAGTGCTGGCCGGCCAGAACGGCGCGCCCAACGTCAACGACCTGCCCTTCCACCACTTCGTCGATGCCGACGGCGACAGCACGGCCCTGCCCTGCACCGAGCGTTTCATTTCCTCGATGGTGGCGACCGAACTGGGTCGCTACGGCATCAAGGCGCTGATGGCGCACAAGGGCGAGCCGCTGGTGCAGCTCACCGGCCCGGACACCGTGGCGGGTGTCTTCACGCCGCCGGCCGCCGGCGCCGCCAAGCCGGGCGCGCGCATGGGCGTGGAGCTGGCTGTGCGCAGCAAGCTGGCCGAGCCCGTCCAGCGGCCAGGGCGCAAGAGCGCCGCCAATGCCGAACCAGAAGCATCGGAAGAAGCGGCTGCGGATGCCGAGGCCCAGGCCGATACCACCACCACCGCTCTCGCATCGGACAGCCCGGACGACAGCAGCGACCTGGACGCTCTGCTCGCCGGCTTGAATTCGGATGACGCCGCGCCCGCACCCGAACCAGCGGCATCGGACAGCGACGACCTCGATGCGCTGCTCGCGAGCCTGAACGACGACAGCCCGGCGATCGAATCTGCCGCCGCAGACAGCGAATCCGATGTGGATGCGGAACTGGAAGCGCTGTTGAAGTCACTGAGTTGATCGCAAGGGCTGTGATGACCCCGACGCTCGGAGTCAGCACGCCAGACACGCGCCGCAACGCACTCATCGAAGCTCCCCGGCGTGGCATGACGCCAATGCCGGGAGCCTCGGCCACTCTTTTCAATCAACCGCCTACTAGGGGGAATGATGGCTCAGGTCAATCTGCCGCAGACGCTTGGCGTCGCTTACTGGGACAAGCAGAAATCCGCGCTGGCCAAGGCAGCGAAAGCCCCGGCCACCAAGTTGCCGGACGCGCTCAAGGAACTCACCAAACAGCATCTCGCGCTCGACTGGGATGCCTACGGCACCGACAAGCTCAAGACCGCCGATGACGCCAAGGCCCGCGCCGCCGAGCTCGATGCGGCCGTGAAGGGCAAGATCAAGGCGCTGCTGAGCCAGGCGCAGGCGGTGGAGACCGCGGCGACCAGCTTCGAGAGCGAAGCGAAGAAGGACAAGGCCTTCCCCAAGGAGCCGCTCGCGGCGGCAGCGGCCATCGTCAAGGCGGCCAAGGAGTACCGTGCCGACGTGGACACGGCCGTCACGGCGGCCCGCAAGGCGCTGGACGCCAAGACGCAGGAGCTGGCCGCGCAGAAGTCCGCCAGCGGCCCGAACAGCGCCGTCATCGCCAAGCAGACCAAGCTGCTGAAGAGCAAGCTGCTGACGGCCATCGCCCTGCTGCGCAAGCCCCAGCCCAACGCACGGCCGATGCGGTTCATGATCGTGCTGGGCAAGACCAGCGCCAGCCTGGCCCTGGCCTATGCGGTCGGCCCGGCGCAGGAAAAGCTCCTCAAGGGCCTGATGCCCGGCGAAGCGCCCTTCAAGATCCTGAAGGACATGAAGGCAGTCGTGGTGTGGGAGAAGAACGCGCTCACCTTCGTCAGTGACCGCCTGGCCGGCACCACCCTCAAGAAGGTGCAGCTCTGGCTCAAGAAGCTGCTCAAGCTCAACCTGAAGATGCGGGTGCGCAAGTCGACCGGCGAGGTCGAGGAGACCGAAGGCGAGGACATCCCCGAACACCTGCTCAAGGCCGATCCGGCCGATGCCGCGGACGACCTCGGCCGCGAGGAGTTCGTGGAACGCATGGCCGCGCTGGATGCCGACATCAAGGCCGGCCTGCGCGGCCCCTCGGCGGCGCGCATCAAGGAGCTGATGGCCGAGATCGCCAAGCTGACCAAGGCCGACAAGTATGGCGATGCCGACGCCGAGCTCGACGAGATCGAGGCCCTGCTTGCCGGCGGCGAGGATGAAGAGGCCGACGAGCAGGAGGACGAACAGGGCGCGGACGCGTCGACCGAGAAGGCGTCTGGCGGCGCGCAGGCCAGCTTCATGAAGCGCTTCGCTGGCCTGCAGGCGGGCATCAAGGCCGGGCTGGCCGGCGCAGACGCCGCCCGCCTCAAGGAGCTGGTGGCCGGCATCACCCAGCTGTCCAAGGCCGGCAAATTCGCCGACTCGGAGAAGGTGCTCGACGCGATCGAAGTGCTGCTGAAGAAGGGCAGCGGCGGCAGCCCAGGCTCTGGCAAGAGTGCCGCCCAGGCCATGGACGAATGGAAGACCCGCCGCGCGGCCGCAGTG
>NZ_JBFUMO010000102.1:0-14277 GCF_054049355.1 Roseateles sp. P5_E11
CTCTCGTTGACGCTGGCGCTGGCCAGCGGCAGGCGGAAGTTGCCGACCGAGCCGAGATCGACCTGCTTGATCTTCTCGGTCACGTTGGAGACCGAGGGGTGGATGTGCAGGGTGATCATGTCGGCCGCGTCGATCTGCGGCGTCACGTCCAGCGCGATGCCGCTGAAGAAAGGCGTCAGCGTCAGCGTCGGGATCTGGTTGGTGGTGCCGTTCGTGCCGTTGGTGCCGGTATTGGTGCCGCTGTTGCTGCCACTGATGCCGGTGATGAAGTAGTCGTCGGTGCCGACCTTGAGCACGGCCTTCTGGTTGTTCAGCGTCGCGATGCGCGGGCTGGACAGGATCTGCGTGTCGCCATGGCTTTCGACGAAGGCCAGCAGCGCCTGGAAGCCGCCGCGCGCCAGCGCCAGGCCGAGCGTGCCGCCTCCGGCCGAGGGCAGGGGGATGAGGTCGGGCCAGGCCGGGCTTTGCGTGCCGCTGGACAGCGTGGGAAAGCCGCGTGTGTTGCTGACCAGCGGATTGATGATGCTGCTGACGCCGCTAGGGATGGAAGGGTTGACGCTGGTCTGGCCGATGGCGCTGCGTTCGCCGATGCGCGACCAGTCGATGCCGCTCTGGTAGCCCTCGCGCAGCTCGACCTCGACGATCTTGGCCTCCAGCATGACCTGGCGCTCGACGGCGATGCGCGTCGCCTTCAGCCAGGCCTCGACGTGACGCAGCTCCTCTGGCATGGCGCGCACGGCGACCGTGCCGGTCTGCGGGCTGGTGATGACGGCGCGGCCCTCGCCGCTGCCGACCAGGGCCTTCAGCGCGTTGTTGGTCTCGCCCCAGAAATCGCTCGACACCTTGGTGCTGAGCTGGCTGCTCTCCTGCTGCTGGACCGTGGTCGTGCTGCCGCCGGTGGCGCTGCCAGTGTTGCCGCTTGCACCGGCGGCGCCGTTCTGGCTGCTGGCCGGCGCGGCGCCCGAGCTGACGCGAACCTCGCTGCGGCCGCTGCGCTGGTGAGCCAGCGCGTTGATCGTGAAGACGCGGGTCTGCAGCGTGGGCGGAAAGACGGTGATGCGGCGGCCGTCGATGGAATAGTCGAAGCCGTAGACATCGCGGATGGCGTCCAGCGATTCGCGCACCGTGACGCCCTTGAGGGTGACCGACAGCTGGCCCGTCACGCTGGGATGCACGAGCATGCTGTAGCGCGTGTCGCTGACCAGGGACAGGAAGACATCGCGGGCCGGCGCGCCATTGACGATGAGGTCGAAGCGTGGCTCGGGCGGCAGCGCGGGGGCGGGCGGCGGTACGGGCGTCGCCACCACGACCGGTGCGGGCACGCCAGAGGCGGCGGGGGCGGCTCGCTGGGCCTGCAGCTCCTCGCGCAGGGCCTGGCTGGGCTGGGCCACGCGCAGCGGCTTGTCGGCACAACCTGACAGTCCTGCTGCCAGCAGCGCAGCGGCTGAGCTGGCCAGCAGGAGTCGATGGACGGGGGCCTTCATGGCTTCTCCTTGGATTTCTTCACGCCGGATGCAGCCCGGGCCGCCTCCGGAGGCGGGCGCTTCTCGACGCCGCCATACAGCGGCTCGCGCCGGACCTGGCCGGCCTCGCGCAGCCAAACGGCCTGTTCGGTGATGCGCTCGATGCGTGCGCCTTCGATTTGTTCGCCCACGCCATAGCGGCGGCCGCGCTGTACGACATACGCGCGGCCTCCCGCAAAGACGACCTGGCGGACGGCGTTGTCGGCCGGCGCAACGGCAGACGCGGCCGGTGCGGCCGAGGCCGCCATGGCGCTGCGCAGCGCGGGTGGCCAGGCCGTGGGGTCGCGGCTGGGTTCGTCGGCGGCCTGGGCCAGCGGCGCAGCGAACAGCAGGGCGATGAATGCCGCTCTCATGGCTGCACCTTCAGCAGATAGATCCGGGCCAGCAGGCGCGGCACCTCGTTGGGGCCGCCGCTGCTCAGGCGCATCTCGCCCCAACGCAACGCCGGCAGTTCGCGTTCCAGGGCCTGCACATAGTGCTGGGTGTCGCGGTAGCTGCCTTGCAGCTGCAGCTCGACACCCTGCCAGCTCATGCCCGGCATGCTCGGCGGCAGCGCGTTGCCTGCTGCCGATGCCGATGCAGACGGCAGGCTGACGGGCGTGTCGTCCAGCAGCGTCAGTCGTTCCAGTACCAGGCCCGGCTGCTGGGCCAGCACACGCTGCAGCAGGGCCGACAGCCCTTCGGCGGGGTTGACGGTGCTGGCCTGGCGCAATTCGCTGTCCAGGCGCTGGCGCTCGTTACGGGCGCTTTCGAGCTGGACTTGCAATTGCTCGGCCGGCGTGCCGCCGCTGCCGCTGGCGCTGATGAACTGCTCGCGCAGCTTGCTGATCTCGGCGGCCTGCTGCGCCTGAGCGTTGCTGCGCAGCTTGGCGCGGGCGGACTGCGGCGCGAGCACAAAGGAGTCGAACAGCAGGGCCAGCACGGCCACGATGCTGAGGAACAGGATGGCGCGCTCACGCAGGCTGAGCGCATCGATGCGCTTGGCCTGGCGTTCCCAGCGCTGCAGCAAGGGCGCGAGGCGGCGCCGCAGCAGCGCGAGATCGATCGTCGTCTGCGCCTTCATCGTGCGCCTCCGGTTGCGGCGCTGGCCGCATGGGCTGGCGCGCTGACCACGCGAAAGGCCCAGACCGGCAGGCCGGTGCTGACGAGCGGGCTGTCACGCGACAGCAGCGGGTTGCCGCCCGTCTCGGTGCCAGGTGCCCCCAGGCGCTCGACGCGCAGGGCCGACAGCTGTTGACCGGCTAACAGCGGATGGACCGCGAGCCTGGCCAGCCAGGGCCTCAGCATGGCGGTGTCCAGCGTGCCGCCGACGAGTTCGACTCGGCCCGGCGTGTAGCGCAACTCGCTGAGCCAGGCCGGTTCGGGCAGGGTGCGCGCGATCAGTGCGAGCAGGTCGGAATGGCGCTGCCCGGCTGCGTCGGCGCCCAGCACCTGCAGCAGCGCACGGCGATCAGCGTTGCCGGCCGCCAGTGGCAGCAGTTGCTGCTGCACCGTGGCGGCATCCAGTGGCGCGGGCAGGTTGGCGCGGGCCACGGTCAACTGCTGGCGCTCCGTCGCGTATTGCGCGAGAACGACCTGATGCTGGGCTTCGGCGCTGCGGTCACGCTGCTGCAGCCACAGCGCCGCAGCCAGGCCCGCGAGGCACAGCAGGCCCGTGGCCTGCACCAGCGTCAGCGCCGAGAAATAGCGCTTGGGTGCCAGCAGGATCGGCGTGAGCAGGTTGATTTGCTGGGCCATCAGCAGTGCCCGCCCGGCCGCCCGAAGGGCACTGGCGCCCCCTTGGGGGGCAGTGAACGAAGTGAACGAGGGGGCATCACAACTTTCGAGTCTCGGTGCGCAAGGCGGCGCCCAGCAGCGGCAGGCAGGCGCCCAGGGCCTGGGCTGCGTCGCCCTCGGGGGCCGGCGCGTCGGGCGCGAAGGCGGCCAGCGGATTCAGGGCCACGGTGCGTTGGCCGAGTTCGCGCTGGATCAGCGTCGCAACCTCGGCGCCGTGCTCGGCCGTGATGACGTACAGCCGCGCCAGTGGCAGCTCGGGCCAGCTGCGCTCCCAGACGTCGATGGAGCGTTGCAGCTCGACGACCAGGGGCGACTCCTGCGTGGTGCTGGCATCGAAGGTGCCGCCGGGCTGGTATTCGAAACCCAGCGGCAGTTCGGCGGCGCTGGCGTCGGCCTGCTCGCCGCGCGCGCGCGCCAGCAGGCCGGGGTCGCCTTCGAGGCGGCGCGTGTAGAAGAGTTCATCACCGGCGCTGACGACGAGCAGGCAGTGGCGCTCATCGATATGGACGGCGGCGCAGGCGCGCGCGGCCAGGTCATCGGCACGGGCCTGGGCGGCGAGCAGATTGCGCAAGGCCGTCTCCCAGACATCGACGATGGTGATGTTGCTGCTGATGCCCGCAGCGCCGTTGGTCAGCGCCTTGATGGCGCTGTTGCGGGCCGCGACGACGAAGAGCTGGCGCTGCGCGCGCTCGACGTCGCCACCGACGTGCATGACATCCAGCGTCAGTTCGGCAACGTCGACGTCGACCATCTCCTTGATCTGCCAGCGCGCCGCGGCCTTCAGCTCCTCCGGCGGCACATGGGGGGTGTCGACCTTGAGGATCTGGTAGTCGGCCGGGTCCAGCAGCGCGATGGCGTCGCCCGAGGTGACGGGTTTTGCCTCGCTCATCAGGCCCCATCGCAGCAGCCGGGCCGGCTGGTCCTGGTCATGACCGGGTGGGCCGTCGGTCAGCACAAAGGCATGCTGTTCGCCAACGCGGCGCAGCAGCAGGCGCTGGCCGTTGCGGCGGGTGGACCAGGGCCAGCGCATCAATAGTTCTCCCGCTGGTAGACGACGCCGTCGCTGCCGCGGTACAGGCCCCAGGTGGCGCGGGCACTGGGGTCGCTGGTGGCGGCCGCGCCGCACCAGGCCCCGCGCAGCGATGCGAGGTTGGCGCCGGCCGTGGCGGGTTTCGCTGCCACCCAGCCAGCCGCGGTCTTCAGGCAGGAGGAGTCCGTGGGTGTCGACCCCAAGGCCACGGCCACGTCCATGCTGCCCAGGCGGCCGCCGCCGGGGGCTGCCAGCGTGATGTAGGTCGGCTGCAACGGGTTGACGACGACAGTGGCGTCGGGGACGTTGGGGTCCATGACCGCATCCTGAGCGGTGAGGGTCTTGCGGAAGTTGCCGAAGCTGAGGTTGGCGGCGGTGATGCKGGTGCAGGAATCCAAGGCGTTGGTCACAAAGGCCGCGCCGTTCCAGGATTGGGCGGTCAGCGGTAGTTTCAGCGTGCGGTTGGCGGCGCTGAGCGCATTTTGTAGGCGCAGGCGACCGTGCAGCAGGGGGATTTGCCCCAGCCGGGTCCGGTCGTTGCCGGCCACGACCGGGTCCGCATCGAGGTCGAAGGCCGTCATTCCGACTTGATCGTCGTCCACTGGCGCGATGCCGAAGGCGGCGTTGTTGAAGGGCCCCGTGGGATTGGCGGCTGCGTTGACCGTCGTGACGAGAGACACACCAGCCGACACTGCGCCAGCAGCATCTCGGGTGCTGGCAACACCCGACACCCAGGTTTGCGTGCCTGTACCGAGCGCCACTACCAGTTGCGGGGGCACAAAGCGGGTAGCGCCATCGGCGCCGGCCAAAGCAAACTTGCTGGCATTGGCGAGGTTCAGTTTGGCAAAGCCAAGGGCGCTGTCGTAATTGAGCGTCGGTGCGCCTTGGGCGTTCACCGCGGTCAGCGTGAATTTCGTTTGGAAGGGCTCGCCCAGATAGGTAAATGCTGAGATGGGATTGCAGGCTTGCGCACTGCGATGCGTGATGCTTTGCACCGCCAGCGTGAAGCCGGCCGGGACGAAGCGGCCGATGCGGTTCTTCTGGGCGCCGTCGGCCTTGAAGACGACTGCGTCCAATGCGATCCCGCTCGACAGAAAATTGCCGACGACGGCGCTGGTCTTCAACGCAAAGCTGCCGACCTCGCTGTAGCTGAGGTTGTTCACGGTGGCGCTGCCGCCGGAGAAGCCGCTGATGACGTTGTTGAGGAGGCTGCCCGGCGTACCGCCAGCCGGCGTATACAAACTCGCATCCGGCGTCAGAGTGACGCTGCTGTTGAAGGTCGGAGCGAGGCCGCCGGCCGTGACCTGCGCCAGGGTGGCGTTCGCGTCGGGTACCCCAGTGCCGCCGCTGTCGGCGCCGGAAGCCCAGCGGTAGGCGCCGACAGTTGCCGAGAACGCGGCCCCAGCCCTGCCGAAGAAGGCGTCCGCTGCATTGCTGCCAGCGGGGTTGCCGATGCCGCCGAGCGTCAAGCCACTGATGACGACGGTGAAAGGTCGCACGATCAGATCGCCGACGCTGCCACTGAGGGTGGATCCGACGTAGGTGAGAGAGTCGTCGTCCAGGCTGAGGGTGTATTTGCCGATGTCGGTCGTCGTGAGGCTGACATTGGCGACGCCGCCGCTGAAGACCAGCGAAAGATTGTTCGTCGACGGTCGCGTCGTCGGCACGGGCAGCGTCGCGTTGGGCGTGACGGTTGTGTTGACGAGGCTCGGCATCGCCCAGGAGCCGTTCTTGTCCGTGCGCCATAGCTTGAGGTTGTGTGTGCCGCTGTAGTCGGTCGCGACACCGCAGTTGGCCGTCGTGCTGTCCTTCTTCACCAAAGAGACGCGGAGGTCGTGGGGGCGGCCAGCGACAACCACATTGCTGCCATCGATCTTGTTCGCAAGGTCCTCGGCCCAGACGAAGGCGTTGTCGCTGAACAGGATGTCCGCCGTCGTCGTGCTGGTGCTCGCGGAAGTGCTGTCCGCCGCTGTCACTTTGACCGCCTGGGCCCGGCCGTACGAGAGGGTCAGGCGGGCGACGCCTTGGTCCGCCGACGAGAAGGTGTAGCTGGACTGACCGCTGCCCGGCGAGGGCTGGCTGAAGCTGCCGCTACCGCTGGACAGCGCCCAGGTGCCGCGGCTGGTGGAAGTCGACAGGTTCACTGTCCCCACGTAGCTTGTAAGGACGATGGCGCAGGCCGTGTCGCTGCAGGCCCGCAATGTGATCGTCGTGGGAGAGCACGTGCTGGCGTTGGTGGTGCTGGGAACGACTTCAATGTGGTCCAGCGGCAGCGGGCAGACGCGCGAGAGCGACGCCATGTCGGCGTTCAGCTCCAGCGCGCTGATCTCGTAGTTGTAGACCCGCATTTCGTCGATGAGGCCGTTGGCCGACCTCAGCGTGCCATTGGTGGGCGCGGTGCTGCTGCGGTTGTCGCCGACAAAGAGGGTGCCGATGCTGTTGTCCAGGCTGCCGCTGGTCGTCGCCGTCGTGGCGCCGATCTGAACGCCGTTGAGATAGATGCGCAGCGTGCTCTGGTTGGTGCCGGCTGCCAGGTTCCAGGTGATGCCGATGTGCTTCCACGTGCTCGCGGCGACGGACTGCGCCGGCGTGGCGGTCGACACCACGAGACCGTTGCTGTCGGTGACGGTCAGGCGCAGGGAACCGTCGCTCTGGCGCACCAGGAAGAAGGGCTTGCTCGTGGACGTCGTCGCGTCCAGCAGCATCGCCGCCGAGTTGTTCCAGGCCGTGCTGGCGTCGTACCAGAAGGTCACGGCGCCCTTGTCGCCGACGCCGGAGTTGACGTCGAGCAGCGTGTCCACTGCGTGGCTGGTACTCGTTGTGTCGGCCGGGATGCTGAGCGAGCGGCAGACCTTGGCCGTGGCCGAGGTGACTGCGTTGCCGATGCGCACGCCGTTGTTGCTGTTGCCGCTGCTGTCCGCCACCTCGCCGACGCGACCGCTGTAGTTCCATTCGTCAAAGCGGTACTCGGCGCGGCGCGTCGGCGTGCCGTTGGGCACGAACCAGCGGATGGCGCTGCCGTTGGCGTTGTAGCCGCTGTTGTAGGAGTACTGGGTGGTGTCGCTGCTGCTGACCTGCACGCCGATGGTGGCGTTGGAGCCGCTCGCATTGGCGTTGCCGTACTGGTACTTGAACTCACCGTTCTCGAACAGGATGATCTGGAAGGTGTAGGGGGTGCTGGTGTTGTACTGGTAGACGCCGTTCCAGGATACGACGACGTAGCGGTTGGGCGCCGTGCCCTTCTGTTCCCAGGTCACGCCGCCGCTGCCGGCTCGGCTGGGGTCCAGGTCGGTCCAGTAGGCCAGGATGACGTTGGTCGTGGCCGAGGCAACGCAGCCACTCTGCGTGTCGGCCGCGCCGGCCGGCAGGGCGGTGTTGGTGTAATTGCGGAAGAAGCCGGTGTCGGTCCCGAACTGCAGTCCACCATTGGTCAGCACGCGCACCGACGTGTAGGCCGTGCCTGCGAAGGTGAACTTGAAGCCGCCGGTGAAGGTGATGGTGGCCTTGTCGTCGTCGCCCGGGTAACTGGTGCAACTGCGGTCCCACGCGAGGGCATTGGCGGCCGTCTCCCAGGCATAGCTGTCGCTGCGGAAGGTGTAGCTGGACGCGGCCTGCGCGAGGCCGCACAGCAGGGCCAGGGCGATCAGCAGGAGACAGCGGGCGGCGTGCATGTCTTGTACGACAAGGTACGGCTGAGCTGGCGCTCGGCGTAGGTGGGCTCGGTGGTGCTGCCGTTGGGGCAGGCGCCGCCGCTCGCGATGTTGCAGGCGGTGGCCTGCACGACGTAGAAGGCCAGTTGCTGCTCGCCGTCGGTCACCGTGCCGGCAGCCGGATTGCGCGCGCAGGTGATGGTGACGGTGAAGTCGGACAGTTGGTCGGGCAGGGCGATGCTCTTGGTGGCGAAGCAGATGGGCTGGGCGGCACCGCGCAGGACCTGGTAGCTGCCCCAATCCAGACCAGCCAGGGCGGCCTGGTAAGCCTTGGCCGCGGCCAGTTCGCCGGCCGAGCCGAGCTGCTGGCGCTGGCTCAGCGAGGYCAGCGCCACGCCCAGCGCGGCCAGCACCACGAGGATGAAGAGCATGGACATCATCGTGAAGCCGGTACTCCGGTTCGCTAAGCCGCGCAGCGTTCTCATGGCAGGTTGTCCACGTGGACGGCGTGATAGAGGGACACGGTCTCGCCGTAGCGGGTCAGCGAGATCTGCAGCGAGGCGAGGGCGTAGCGGGCCGTCGCCGCGCCGGTGCCGTAGCTGAAGCTGCAGGCGGTGACGTTGCGGGCCAGCACGGCGGCGGTGCCTGCCGGCGGGTCGGCCTGGCTGGCTGTCGCGGCATAGCCGCTGTAGCGGGTGAGCGTGCCGGCGGCGATATTGCAGGTGTAGCTGACGGGTGACTCGATGGCATAGACGCGATATGGCGGCGACTGCAGCGCATTGGGCAGCGCTGCGCCCGCGACGCCGACGTTGACGGCATTGCCCGCGGCGTTGCCGGAGATGCGCACGTTGTCACCGGCGTAGGCGTCGGCGTCCGGCGTGTCGGCGCCGAGGTTGTACCAGGCCAGCTTCTGGCTGGCATGGCTGATCGCGAGCGGCGGCCCAACGATGGCAAAGTTGGGGACGGGCGCGACGCCGAACTGCAAGGCACCGGCACCGGCGGTGGCGTAACGCGCCGCTCCGCTGACGGGGATGAGCTCCAGGCTGTTGCCCTTCACGCGCACACTGTTGGGCAGAGCACCGGCCAGGTCGCGGGCGATGCGGCGCAGCGCGGTGTCGGCCTGTTCGCCGAGCTGGGCGCGGTCGTTGCTGGCGAAGTAGGCATCCGTCGCCGGCACGATGAAGACCGAGACGATGGTGATGACGATGCCGGTGAGGACGATGGTCATCACCGCCTCGATCAGCGTGAAGCCTTGCTGGCGTGAGCGAACGCCTTCAGTTCGCATCGTTGGGGGCATAGCGGGTGCGCCAGCCTTGCAAGGTCAGCGTGCTGCTGTCGGGCGCAGTGACGGTGACGGTGATCTTCAGCGCCTCGCCGGCCACGACGTTGTCCAGGGCGGCCGAGGTCACGGCGACCGAGGCGCTGTAGCCGCCGAGGCCGGCGATGGCCGTGTTGGTCACGTCGCGGATGCCGCTCATGGAGAAGCCGGCATAGTCGTTGACGTTGTCGAAGGAGGTGGTGCCGTAGCGGGTCTCGCCGGGCTCGGTGCCGCTGCCTTCGACGAGCGTTGCGCACCCGGTTGGCGACACCGTGGCCGACGTGGCCGTGGCGACGTTGGCATCGTCGGGGTCGCACCAGGTGAAGTTCATCAGCTCCACCTCGCGCAGCAGCGACTCGGCGATGGCCAGCTGCTGGCGGCGGATCATGGGTTCCGCGCTCGCCGTCGTGGCCGTGACGAAAACCTTCAGCAGCGCGGCCAGCGCAATGCTGACAACGACGATGAAGAGCAGGAGTTCGATCAGGCTCAGGCCGCACTGGCGCGGCCGACGGGGCATGGCCGGCATGCGGGGGATGCTAGCCGAGCGCCTCATGGGTCAAGCCTCAAGGAGTCGCGTAGATCAGGCCCGTATCCGCCTCGATGCGGTAGGCCTGGCTGTAATTGCTGGAGGCGACCGTGACGGTCAGCGCGCCACCCGTGTGGGTCGTCGTCGCGCCGCTGTTGCCGCTGTTGAAGGTCACTGTGCCGCTGGAGGACAAGCAAGGGCTTTCGGTCGCAGGGCAGGGTAGCGTCGCGATGGCGGTGCCACTGCCATTGCCGTAGGCCCAGCTCACGCCGGTGCTGCTGATGGTCTCGATGATGGGGCGGCGCTGCTGCAGGGCCAGCCTGAGCATGGCCTGGTGGCGGCCCTGAAGGTCATCGCCAAAAGAACGCAGCCGCCACAGCGTCGTGTCCACCACCTTGGGGAGGGCGAACACCGCCAGGGCGGCTGTGATCACGATGACGAGGATGAGCTCGATCAGCGTGAAGCCCGCGTCGGCGCGCGGGGCGTGGGTCATGGGATCAGAGGATGCCGGTGACGGTGAAGGTGGCCTTCTTGTCGATGTGACCGGTCAGCTCGCAAGTGCTCACGGTGATGTTGGCGGCAGCGGTGCTGTCCGTCGTGACCGAAAATCCGGTGGGCAGCGGGCTCTGCAGCATCGCAATGACGTCGGAGCACTTGGTAACCGCGACGCCGTTGTTGATGTTGGCCTTGCGGCCGGCGTAGTTGATGGCCGAGGCCGAGCTCAGCGCGCCGGCAAAACCGTTGACGGCCGCCTGCTTGGCGTCGTCATCAACGGCGACGAACTTGGGCAGGGCGACGGCCGACAGCACGCCGAGGATGACGATGACCATCACCAGTTCGATCAGGGTGAAACCAGCTTGCACAGACTTGTTCATGGGGTGCCTTCCTGCGCTCTGGGCGCTGTGGTCCGGGGGGTGACAGGACTATCGGGCAGCGGCTCAGCGATGAGAAGTGAATTGCGCACGAGTTTTATGACGGGTCCACACCGGCCTGCAAACCGTTGCAGGCTTCACGCCCTGGCCGTCGCTTCAACGCCCCATGGCCGCCTGGCCCAGGTTCCACAGTGGCAGGAAGACACCCAGGGCCAGCACCAGCACCATGCCGCCGATGATGCTCAGCAGGATGGGCTCAATGGCGGCGGACAGGCCCTTGATGGCGAAATCGGTCTCGCGCTCATACATCTGCGCGATCTCGGTCATCAGGGTATCCAGCTCGCCCGTCTCCTCGCCCACCGCAATCATTTGCAGCACGATGGGCGTGAAGACGCCGGTGCCCGTTGCGCAACGAGAGATGCTTTCGCCGCGCTCGACGCCGTCGCGCATCTGCTCGATGCGGGCGCCGATGTAGGCGTTGTCCACGGTCTGCGCGACCACGGTCAGCGCCTGGCTGATGGGCACGCCCGAGCTGCTGGCCAGCGCGAAGCTGCGCGCGAAGCGGGCCAGCGTGGCCTTGAGCACGATGTTGCCGGCGATGGGCAGGCGCAGCTTGAAGCGGTCCCAGGTGTAGCGGCCGCCGGGTGTGGCGATCCAGTTTCGCCAGGCCAAGGCCGCGCCGATGCCAGCAGCCACGACCAGGGGCCACCACTTCACCGTCCAGCCCGAGAAGCCGAGCAGGATGCGTGTCATCAGCGGCAGCTCGGTCTTGAAGTGGGAGAAGACGTCGGCGAACTTCGGTAAAACGAAGACGTTGATGACGATCAGTGCGATGGCCATCGCGACGATCACCATGATGGGGTAGCGCAGCGCCTGCTTGATGCGGGCGCGGATGTCCAGCTCGAACTCCAGGTGCTCGGCCAGGCGCTGGAAGACCTCGGTCAGCTTGCCCGTCAGCTCGCCGACGCGGGTCATGGCGACGTAGAAGCTGCTGAACACGGCCGGGTGGCGCGCGAAGGCGGTGCCCAGCTCGCGACCCTGGTCCAGGCTGGCGCGCACGTCCTGCAGCAGGGCGATGATGCCGGGGTGGCTGGTGGAGGCCTCCAGCCCGGCCAGCGCGCGCAGGATGGGCACGCCGGCCTTTTGCAGGGTGTACATCTGACGCGTCAGCACCAGGGCATCCTCCTGCGTGATGGGCTTGGCGAGCAGGGCCTCGAGCCAGTTGGCGCCGCCCGCCACGCTGACGGCCTCGGTGGTCGCCTCGATGCTGACGGGCACGACGCCGCCAGCCATCAGCTGGGCAGCCACGGCGTCGCTGTTGATGGCATCGACGATGCCTTCAACCAGCTCACCGCGGCCGTTGCGGCCCTTGAACGCGAAGTTCATGCGGGTTGCCTTCTGTGCGTTCGAGCCGCGAGCCGAGCGCTGGGCCGCCCCGAGCCGGATCGCGGGCGATGTGCTTGCGGCTCAACGCCGCAAGCATCGCCGTCCCCGCGGGGGACCGACTGGACTCGCCCGCGTTCAGCGGCGCGAGGCTGGGCGAGGGGCTTCAACTCTGTCATTCAGCATCTACGCTGATGCGCACCGCCTCGGCCAGTGAGGTCTTGCTTTCGCGCACCATCGCCAGGCTGCGGTCGGCCARGGTCTTGCCSYKSAGCGAYTTGCGRGCGGCCGYMAGGAAGGCGCCGGCATCGCTGTTCTGGATGGCCAGGGCCATGTCGGGGTCCATCTCCAGCATYTCGTAGATGCCGCGCCGGCCCTGGTAGCCGGTGCCGTTGCACTCSGCRCAGCCGCGGCCCGCCACGCTCTTCACGAGGCCCGGCGCCTCGCCGTTCATGGCCAGCACCTCGTTGATCCAGGCCTGCTCCTGCGGCGTGGCCAGATGCGGCTCGGCGCAGTGCTTGCAAACGCCGCGCAGCAGGCGCTGGGCCAGCACGGCCTGCAGGGAGGTGGCCACCATGAAGGGCGGCGCGCCCATGTCGAGCAGGCGAAAGGGCGTGGAGACGGTGTCCTTGGTGTGCAGCGTGGACAGCAGCAGGTGGCCGGTGATGGCGGCGCGCAGGCCGATCTCGGCAGTTTCGGCGTCGCGCATTTCGCCCACCAGGATCACGTCGGGGTCCTGGCGCAGCGCGGCGCGCAGCACCTTGGCGAAATCGAGCTCGATCTTGTCGTTGACCTGCACCTGGGTCAGCCCCGGCAGACGGTATTCGATGGGGTCTTCGGCGGTGATGATCTTGAGCTTCTCCGAGTCCAGTTCGGCGAGCGCGGCATACARCGTCGAGGTCTTGCCGGAACCGGTCGGGCCGGTGACGAGCAACATGCCGGAGTCGCGCCCGAGCAGCTCGCGAAAACGCTTGAGCATGTCGTCGGGCATGCCGATGTCGCCCAGGCGGCGCAGGGCCGAGCCCTGGCCGAGCAGGCGCATGACGACGGACTCGCCGTACTGGCTGGGCATGGTGGACAGGCGCACGTCCAGCGTGCGGTCACTCAGGCGCAGCGTGAAGCGGCCGTCCTGCGGCAGGCGCTTTTCGGAGATGTCCAGGCCCGCCATCAGCTTCAGGCGCTGGGCCAGCGCGGGCGCGATGCGTTTGTCAGCTTGCGTGAGCGTCTGCATCAGGCCGTCGACGCGGTTACGGATCAACAGCTCGCCTTCCTGGGGCTCGATGTGCACGTCGGAGGCACCGGCGCGCGTCGCGTCCTCGAACACCGACTGCAGCAACCGCACGACCGGTGCGCCTTCCTGGCCGACGCTGGCCTGCAGGGCGCCGAAGTCGACGGCGTCGCCGATGTCCTTCTCCAGCGCCTTGGCCAGGCCGGAGATCTCGTCGCTGCGGCGGTAATGCTTGTCGAAGACGGCCGGCAGCTGGCTTTCGGCCACCACGGCCATGGCCAGGCGGCGCTTCAGGATCTTGGCCAGCTCGTCGAAGCCGAACAGGTCCAGCGGGTCGGCCATGGCGACCAGCAGGGTGTCGCCGCGCTCCTCCAGCACCAGCGCGCGGAAGCGCCGCGCCGGCGTCTCGGGCAGCAGGCGCACCAGGTCGGTCTTGAGCGGGAAGGTCTTGAGGTTGACGAAGGGCGCGCGCAGCTGGCGGGCCAGCACATGGGCCAGGGCCTCCTCGGTGATGAGGTTGGCCTCGATGAGGATGCGGCCCAGCTTCTTGCCGGTGGCGCGCTGCAGCTCCAGCGCCTGGCCGAGCTGCTCGGCCGAGATCAGCTGCTGCTCGACGAGGACGTCACCGAGACGCAGCTTGGGGCGGGGGGCTGCGGTTTCTACGGGCGCATCGCTCATCGGCTCGAACTTTCAGTCATGCATTGCTGGTGGCGTGGACTTCGGCGAGGGTGGTGATGCCCTGCAAGACCTTGATGATGCCGTCCTGGCGCAGCGAGCGCATGCCTTCGGCGAGGCCGCCGTGATGTAGTTCCTCGGCGCGGGCCCCGGTCTGGATCATGCGCCGTATGTCTTTGGACACAGTCAGCAGCTCATGCAGGCCGGCGCGCCCCTTGTAACCACTGCCGCCGCAGGCCGTGCAGCCGGGGCTGTGGTGCTTCATCAGCCGGCCGCCCTGGCCGTAGGACTTGATC